>JANORH010000001.1:0-2360 GCA_031415215.1 Alphaproteobacteria bacterium
GTGGTGACCAGCGACGAGGCCGCAATGGCTGTTCCGCTCATCGACATCAGACGGCGGCGGTCGACGCCACGGCGTTGCGGCTTGTCCATCAAGTTCTCCCCAGGCCCGACCGCAGTGACCCCAACGCATAGGCCGCGCCCAGTAGGGTCAGGGCGATACCCTGAACCAGAAATGCCATCCGGTAACTACTGACCTGCGCCATCAGTCCGAAATTCAGAATCAACAGCATGATCGCGCACTGGCTGGCGAAACCCTTGACCGAGGCGACCGTCGCACGCGCCTCGCCGGACAGGGCATGCTGAAAGCGCGCGTCCGCCTGCACATCGGCGATCCGACAGATACCGGTAAACACGATGGCCAACAGCACCGACCAGGTTTCAAACGTCGCCGCTGCGGCGATCAGACAACAGCCGCCCAACGCCACGAACCCGTGCAGGGCCGAACGGTGGCCCAGAGGAACCCGGTGCGCGATCGCCGCGCCTAGCGCCTGCGCAGCGCCCATGGCGGCCACGAACAAGGCGATCCCGGCGCTCTTCAGGCCGACGTCGCGGGCGAAGATCGGCCAATAGTCTTCACACGCGGCCAACAGGGCCTGCATCCCGGCAATGAACAACAGGATCGGCAGCACACCGGGCCGCGTGACGGCCTCGGTAATGCCGTCGCGCATGCGTTGGATGTAGTTGTAACCGTGAACGCGTGCGGTTCTGGGCGCCTTTGGCAACAACAGGGCCGACGCTGCGCTGGCGATGCTGGTGGCTGCGGTGATCAGGGTCAGGGTCTGATAGCCGACGCCGGCCAGGGCAGCGGCCCCCAGAGCCGACACCATCACCCCAAGGAAACGCCCGGTCTGCGCGCGTCCGATGGCCCGCGCGTACAGGTGCTCCCGGCCCTCGGCCTTCAGCTCGTCAAACAGCAGCGCCTCAAAGGTTCCCGAAACCAGCGCGGTCTTCACCCCCCAGAGCACCAGACCGATCAGGAAGCCCCAGAACCCCGGGAACAGGAACCATAGCAAAAAGCCGCTCCCCCGGATCAACTGGGCGATCAGCAGCAGCCATCTGCGCGACACCCGGTCGGCCAGCGCGCCTGTCGGAATTTCCAGGACAATGGCAGTCATCGACCATGCGGCCAGCACCACCCCGATCTGAATGGGTGTCAGCCCGTAATCGGCGAATATCACCGTGTAAAACGGATAGATCAGCACCAGCGTGTCGAGGAATCGATAGGCCGTGGCCTTCCAGATCAGTCCGCCCATGGTCAGCGATCAGGCGTTGAAGCCGGCTTCGGCGAAATCCAGCATCCGCCGCAGCAGCGCGTCCACATCACCTTCACGGGTGATGCCGCCGGAAAGGTGATGCAGGCGGTCAAACTCGGCAAAGCGGTTGTTGTGCACCATCCCCAGCACAAAGTGCAGCCGCCAGTAGACGTCTTCCTTCGGCAGGTCAGGCCGGGCTGCGATCAGGGCGTCAGCAAACCGCGCCAGGTGGCTGACGTCGTTCTGCAACACGTCGCGCATGTCTGCGTTGCCCTCAGACCGCGCGCGGATGATGAACTGGAGCGAGATCCGGCGCTCGTTGTCGGGCGAGGCCCAGCGCATCGGCGGGGTGAAATAGGCCGCCAGAATCTCGCGCACCGGCGGCTTGCCCTCGTGCCGCCCGCCCGCCTCATGCAACATCCTGGCACGCTCACGGTTGAGCTCGGCCGTGCGCCTGCGGAAAATCTCGAACAGCAGAGCGTCCTTGGACCCGAAATGATAGTTCACACTGGCCAGATTCACACAGGCCGCCGCCGTGATGTCGCGCACCGAGACGTTCTGGAACCCGTGCAGCGCAAACAAGCGCTCAGCCGCCACAAACACCGCCGCCTTGGTCGCCGCCTGGGCTTCCTCGGTGGTGTCGTGCGGATCCTGATTGAGGGGATCGGTCATGCGAGTCCCTTAAGCTTGATCACAGCTTAGGTCGATGCGCCGGAAGAGCCAACTGGTGCGTGCGGCCCCAACACTCCCTCCACCGCTTCGCGGTCCCCCTCCGCCGCAAGCGGGTGAGGAGCAGCGGCGGAAAGCTCCTCCTCTGTCGCGAAGATGACGGGGGAGGTGGCGGCGAAGCCGACGGAGGGGGCGCTGGTCGCAACTACCGAAAAATCAGCGCGACAGCTCCTTCATCGCCTTCTCCAGCCCATCCAGCGTCAGTGGATACATCCGGTCATTGACCAGTTGCTTGATGACGCTGACAGACGGCGTGTAGTCCCAGTGCCGCTCGGCGGTGGGGTTCAGCCAGACCATGCGGCTGAAGATGGTGGTCACCCGGTCCAGCCAGACCGCGCCGGCTTCTTCGTTCAGTGCTCCACCGAACCGCCCGGATAGG
>JANORH010000002.1:0-10159 GCA_031415215.1 Alphaproteobacteria bacterium
GCGATCAAGCACAAGCTGGCCGACATCTACATCAAGAACGAGCTGGCCCGGTCCAACGCCTATTATGGAGCCTGGGCGCTCAATACCAGCGCGCCGGAACTGCCGGTGGCGGCCAGCGCGGCCCGGATTGCGGCGTCGGAAGCGTTCTGGTTTGCGTCCAAAGAAAACATCCAGACCCATGGCGGCATCGGCTTCACCTGGGAGATCGATGCCCACCTCTACTACCGGCGCTCGCGCCAGCTGAGTCTGGTGGCCGGTGCCCCCCGGGTCTGGAAAGAACGGCTGATCAGCCACCTCGAACGCAGGAATGCTGCCTGATGGATTTCAACGACACTGCCGAAGAAGCCACCTACCGCGTCCAGGCCAAGGCCTGGCTAGAAGCCAATGCGCCCAAGCGTGACGGCGGCGGTGATGTCGAAGGCACCAACGCCGACTATATGCCCGCCTCCAGAGTCTGGCAGGCCAAAAAGGCCGCCGCCGGCTACGCCTGCATCACCTGGCCCAAGGAGTGGGGCGGGCAGGGCGGCAATCCGGTCCAGCAGGTGATCTTCAACCAGGAAGAGGCGAAGTACCCGATCCAGCCCAACCCCTTCACCATCGGCCTGGGCATGTGCGTACCCACCGTGGCGACGTTTGCGGATGCCGACACGAAGTCCCGTTTCGTGGGCCCGGCCCTGCGCGGCGAGGAAATCTGGTGCCAGCTGTTCTCCGAACCCTCCGGCGGGTCGGATGTGGCGGCGGCGCGGACCAAGGCCGTGCGCACCGATGACGGCTCCGGCGACTGGATCATCGACGGCCAGAAGGTGTGGACGACCGGTGCCCAGTTCTCGAACTTCGGCATCGTCATCACCCGCACCGATCCCGACGCGCCCAAGCACAAGGGCATGACCATGTTCTGGATCGACATGAGCGATCCGGGCATCGAGGTGCGGCCGATCCACCAGATGTCGGGCGGGTCAGGGTTCAACGAGGTGTTCTTCACCGGCGTGAGGGTCAAGGACAGCCAGCGGCTGGGCGCGGTCAATGACGGCTGGAAGGTCAGCCTGGTCACCCTGATGAACGAGCGCCTTGCCGTGGGTGGCGCGTCGGGCGCGGGCTGGTCGCAGTTCATGGAGGCGGCGCGCAGCATCACCGGCGTTGATGGTCGCCCCGCGCTGAAGGATCAGGCGCTGCGAGAGAAGCTGGCCGACTGGTACGTCCAGGCCGAGGGCCTTAAACACACCCGAAATCGCACCATGACGGCGCTCAGCCGGGGTCAGACGCCAGGGCCCGAGAGCTCGATCGGCAAGGTGGTGGCGGCGGTCCAGATGCAGGAACTGGGCAACGAGGCGCTGGAGATGCTGGATCAGTACGGCATCATCAGCGATCCGGAACTGGCCCCGCTCAGGGGCGCGTTCCACGCCTCGGTGATGTCGGCACCGGGTTTGCGCATCGCCGGCGGCACCGACGAAATCCTGAAAAACATCATCGCCGAGCGGGTGCTGGGCCTGCCGGGCGACATCCGCGTCGACAAGGATGTGGCGTTCAAGGATCTGCCGACGGGGCGTTGACGCGGGTCGTGGGCTTGGCCGATTTCAGGTCAGGCACCCTGCGCCTGCGACCTCATGCCCACGAAACATCGGTGGCCTTTGCGCGGTCCGCAGTGCAAGCATGCTGACATGACGGGCCTCGGGGGAGACCAGCGGTGGATATGAATGTTTCGGCGACGGTTGATCGCAACGCCGTGGGCTTCATTACGGATGTGAAGACTGCTGTCGCGGCCTACTTCGTCGAGCGCGATCTTTCGCAGAACGCCGACGCAGGTATGGTGATCAAGACGGCGATCATGCTGGGCGTGACGGTCGGGGCCTATGGGCTGTTGCTGACCAATGCGTTTGGCCTCTGGCAGATGCTGGGCCTGGCGGCCCTGATCGGCGTTGGCATCGCCGGGATTGGCTTCTCGGTGGCGCATGACGCGTTGCACGGTGCCTACAGCGCCTCGTCCAGGGTCAATAGCGCGCTGGGCTTCACGTTCGATCTCTGCGGCGCCAATGGCTACATGTGGAAGATTACCCACAACGCCATCCACCACACTCACACTAATGTGCATGGACTGGACGAGGACCTGACGGTTTCGCCGCTGCTGCGGCTATCGCCACATAGCGAGTGGAAGCCGATCCATCGGTTCCAGCACTTGTACGCGTTTTTCACCTATTCGCTCTCGACGCTGTTCTGGGTGTTGGCCAAGGATTACAAATACTTCGTCCAGCGCGACCTGGGGCCCTATCGCAACCTGACCCACAAGCCCCGGGAGTGGGTGGCTCTGATCGGCTCCAAGGGCCTCTACTATCTGTGGTCCATCATCATACCTCTGGTGGTTCTGGATGTGACCTGGTGGCAGTTTCTGATCGGCTGGCTGATCATGCATCTGGTGGCCGGCGCAATCCTTGGCGTGGTGTTTCAGCTGGCCCATGTGGTCGAGGAAACGGCCCACCCCACTGAACGCGTTCAGGGCGGAAGCGCCGAGTGGATGGTCTCCCAGATGGAGACGACATCCAACTTCGCCCGGGAAAATCAGGCGCTCAACTGGTTCGCCGGCGGTCTCAATTTCCAGATCGAGCATCACCTCTTTCCGCGGGTCTGCAGCGTTCACTACCCGGCGATCAGTCGTATCGTGAAGGCGACGGCGGAGGCCCACGGGTTTGCCTACAACGAACATTCGACGTTCATGCAGGCGGTCGGGTCGCACTATCGCACGCTCAGGCAACTGGGCGTGCGGCCAGCGCTGGCTTAACGCCTCGCGGCCAACCCTTTCAGCAACTCTGCTATCGCGACGTCCAGCTGTGTGTCCTTGCCCGCAAGCGTCTCACCGAGCTGGCGCTCGACCGTCATGTCCACCGGTCGCGGATTGCGTTCCATGTTCTTGCCGTCGGAGCCGTCGATGCGGATGAAGGGCACGCGGAAGACCGAGCCGTCGATCAACGGGATCTGGCTGGTGTAGATGATCCACCCGGCGGTTGGGACACCCACAACCTTGCCCAGGCCCAGGACGCGGTAGCCCTCGGTAAAGTCCTCGGCGTCGGAGAGCGTAGACTCGTTGGTGACCAGCACTGTGGGCAGGCCCAGCGCGCGCTGGCCAAGGTTCTGCCGACCGGGCAGGCCGAACAGGCCGCGCGGCGTCATGGTCAGGAAGTTCTTGCGGCTGAACACGTCCAGCATGTGGCCGTTCACAAACCCGCCGAGGTTGTTGCGCAGATCGATCACCACACCCTCACGACCCTGGTTCTGAGCGTCCAGGTCGATTCCGAGCTGGTTCAGGCTGTTCGTGCCCATATCGAAGATGTGGATGTAGCCCAGCCGACCGCCACTGGCGCTCTCCACAAAGGTCCGGCGATCACGCACCCATTGGCGATAGAGCAAGCCCGATGCCGTACTGGCGGAGACCGGGCGTATGATCGCTGTCCGTCGTGCGCCGCCCGCAGTCGCCATCGTCAGGGTGGTGCGCTTGCCGATCCGGTCCAGCAGCAGACTGTTGAGGTTGACCCCGCCGCTGATGCTGCGTCCCTCTACAGCCAGCAACGTGTCGCCGGGCTTGATTGCGCCTTCAATGTCTGCGGGTCCAAGTGAGATGACATCCCGGACGACAAGGCCACCTCCAGCATCAAGCGCCGTCCGGTCAAAACGAAGCCCCAGGTCGCCAACACGCGGCGCCGGAGCAGACCCGAAACCTTCGACGGGACGGCTGACGCCGAGGTGGGACGCGTCGAGCTCGCCCAGCATCAGGTTGATGACGCGACGCAGTTCGTCCGGCGTGCGCGCGCCTTGAGCGAATGGCTCGAACCGAAGGCGCAGCGCCGCCCAGTCCTGTCCGTGAAAGGCCGGGTCATAGAAGCTGCGGTTGATTGTCGACCAGGCCTGGTCGAAGAGCACCTGCTTTTCAGCCTCAAAGCGGACGACCATTTCGCCACTGATCTCGAGCGCTTTGGGCCTGGGGTTCTCCAGAGCGGTGACACTGACGCGTCCTCCGTCCAGGAAATAGAGTTGTTTCGAGGCTGGATCGAAGGCGTAGTCGCTCTTTGACCGGCGCCCGCCGACCAGCTGTTCGGGCGCTGCGGTCTCCCGCGCAAGCTCGTCCAGGTCATAGGCGAACAGGTTTCGGTTGGCTGTATAGACAAGGGTCTTGCCGTCGGGGCTGATGACCGGGGTATCGGCGGATACGCCGAGCGGAATAGCCGTCGTGCGCTCCCGGAGCCCGTCGAAGACAATGCGGACAGGCTCGACCCGTGCGGGCCCGGCGGTGGGCTTATCCGTCGGAACCTGGACAGTAGCGGCCGTCGGGGCTGATGTTGATGCGGTTTCGGTCTGACGGGCTGCCGGAACCCCGGGTGTAATGCGGAACAACTCCCGGAAGGCGTCTTCCCGGTACTTCGGCGTATTGGGCAACAGGTCGACGCGGACGATCCGGCTATCCTCATTGCGCTGTGCCGTGTCGAACAGCAGGTATCTGCCGTCTGGCGACCAGGCGATGGTGTCGCTGCTGGTGCCGTTGCCTAGAAAGCTGACAGGACGAGCCTCGCTGCCAGCGACCGGTGCAACCCAGACGTTGCGAAAGGCGCGGCGATCCGTGACCATGAACGCCAGCCACCTGGAATCGGGTGACCAGGTCGGTCGTGCACCGGCCTGGCGTCCCAAGGCGCCCTTGAAAACCAGCGTGCTGGCGCCGGGGCCTGCGCCCTCACCGGGCGTAAGGACGCGCAACTCATCCTGCCCGCTGACAAAGGCCAGCGACTTGCCGTCTGGCGAATAGACCGGTGACCAGACGTTGCCGGTGGCGGTCGTCAGGGCGCGCTCCGTCTGGGTGACGAAGTTGTACTCCATAATCTGGCGGGCAAGGCCGCGTTCCGAGACATAGGCCAGTCTGCGGCTGTCGGGCGACCAAGCGGCGCTGCTCTCTGCGCCCGGTGTCTCAGTCAGTCGCTGTGCCGCCCCGGGGTCCTTGGTTGACGCCGCAAACACTTCACCGCGGGCGATCACGGCCACCTTCTTGCCATCTGGCGACAGCGCGAGGGTCTGGAAGCTGGTCTCGCTCACGCGACGCTCTCCCGCGCCGGCGGGGGCACCGCGGAGTGCTATCGGCACCCGGGAAACGCTGCCCGTCGCTGTCTCCAGCTTCCAGATCTCGAACTCGCGTTCAAAGACGATGGCGCGGCCGTCATACGCGATCGAGGGGAACAGCACCCGACCGCCTGTAAATCGGGTAACGGCCTGCGGGCGAGCGCCCGGGGTGATACCCATGCGCCAGATGTTTTCGGTCCCGCCATCATCGCTCATGAAGTAGAGCGACGCGCCATCCGCACTCCACATCGGCCAGAGCCGTTTGGACGAGGCCTCCAGTAGCCGGCGATAAGGTCCCGCTTCCGAGATGGGCCTCAGCCAAATCTCGGCCTCGTCGATGTGAGCGTGGCCGTTGCGCCACCAGTCACCGTTCGACCGGCCCTTCGCCATCAGGGCGATGGTCTGGCCGTCAGGCGATGGTGCGGCGTGGAACTCGTTCAGGTAGCTTTCGCGACTGACCTCCAAGGGGGTCCCGCCGCCTGAGGCGACCCGGAAGATGTCGGTCTGCGAGGCGATGTCGTTGGCCGCTGAGGACAGGTAGATCCACTTGCCGTCCCGCGACCAGCCATCGAGCCGCTCGGCGGCGTCCGAAACCGTCAGCCGCCGGATCTGACCGGTGCCGAGCGCCATAATGTAGATGTTGGACGCGCCGTTGCGGTTGGATGTGAATGCCAGTTCCCGGCCGTCCGGCGAGAACAGTGGCCGGCCCTCGGTCGCCGGGTCTGTGATCAGCAGGCTGGCGGTGCCGCCATTGGCCGGTGCGGTCCAGATATCACCACCGGAGACGAAGGCGATCTCCGCGCCGTCTGGTGAAAGGGAAGGCTCAGCCAAAGTCGGGCGCGGCGCTGCGAGCCCCTGTGCTGCCAGAACTATCGCGATTGCAAAGGCGAAAAGCCCGATCACGCGGCGCGGGGGTAGATAGGACAAGCTGCTGTTCACCACCAACTATCTAGAGCCGCGCTTGATCTTGCGCCAGCGTTCCTAAAACAGGCCCACACCCTGCCAGATCGCCAGACCGACGACCAGAACCCCGACAAACCAGGTCAGCATCCGCAGCGGCAGGACTTTGGTCATCCAGCCGGCCAAGGGTGCTGCGACCACGCCGCCGGCGATCAACCCGCCCAGTTGCCAGGCCAGACCGGACAATCCCTCGGTGTCCCAGTGTCCGGACAGCAAGGCGACCAGGAACGCGGCGGACGTGGCGATCGCCACGAACATTTCTGCTGTGTTGGTGGTGCCGATTGCCTTTCGTGGGTCGGCGCCGATGCCCATCAACGAGCTGGTCACCACAGGACCCCAGCCGCCGCCGCCGATGGCGTCAAAGAATCCACCTACCAGCCCGAGTGGAAAGGGAGACCGCCAGGAGAACACCTTGGGCCGGGTCTGTTTCCAGGCGCGATAAAGGATGATCAGGCCCATCAGACCCAACCAGCCGACGACATAAGGCTTCACCGCCTCGCCGGGCACGGAAGTCAACACATAGGCACCCAGCGTGCCGCCCAGAACGCCACCGCCGGCCAGCAGCGCAAGCAATCGCCAGTCCACGTTCTTATAGAAAATGTGAGAAGCGCCGGATGCCGCGCCGGTGAAAACCTTGGCACCATGAACCACTGCGGATGCATTGGCCGGACTAACGCCAAAGCTGAGCAATACCGAGGTCGAGATCACACCAAAGGCCATGCCCAGGGCGCCATCGACCAATTGTGCGGCGAAGCCCACCGCCGCGAAGAGCCAGAAGTTCGGGTCCATTCCAGAGTTGGTAGGACTATGGCCGCCGCCGCACTAGCCCAGAACCTCTGATAGCGATCACAGAAGAGTTAGACTTGGCGGATGCCGCTTAATCCTTGGCGCGCTCCTGGTACGAACCGTCCTCGGTGAGGATGACCACGCGGGTTCCAGCGGCGATATAGGGCGGGACCATGATACGCGCGCCGTTGGCGAGGATCGCTGGCTTGTAGGAAGACGAGGCGGTTTGGTTCTTCACCGCCGGCTCGGTTTCGACGATCTCAACAGTCACCAGGCGCGGCAATTCCAGGGCGATCGGAACCTCGTCGTGGGTCGAAAGCATCACGGTCATGCCGTCGACCAGCCAGGGCGCTGCGTCGCCGACGATTTCCGGCGTCACCACGACCTGATCGTAGTTTTCCGGGTTCATGAAGTGGAAGCCTTCGCCGTCGCTGTAGAGGAAGGTGTAGTTGCGATCGTCGACGAAAGCGCGCTCGACCTGTTCGGTGGTCCGCCACCGCTCCGAGACCTTCACGCCGTCAGAGATGCGCCGCATGCTAAGCTGGGTGACCGGCGTACCCTTGCCGGGATGGATGTTTTCGGCGGTCAGAACCACATAGAGTTTGCCGTCCATATCGACGACGGAACCCTTCCGCAGCGAGCTTGCGATGACTTTGACCATGGGTCCTCAGCGACTGGGGCGGAGCCGTCGGGCAAGGCCGCGCGATTCCGCTGATGAAATTCTTGTGGCGCCCCTATAGCGATTGGAGCCGAAATCGCCAGCCCCCAGCCAGATCGTGCCATTGCCTGACCTTGTCGAACGTCCCTGGTGGTCGCCCGAGCGACGGGCCGACCGTGCGCCGTTCCTCATCGGGCGGGGCCGGATCACCCGCGCCGTACGCGGATGGTTCGAGGGGCGGGGGTTCACGGAAGTGGAAACTGCGGCGCTTCAGGTCTCTCCAGGCAACGAGGCGCATCTGCATGCCTTCGCCACCAAGGCTCTGACCACGGCGGGTGAAGCCCAGGCGATGTATCTGCACACCTCGCCGGAGTTCGCTTGCAAGAAACTCCTGGCATCGGGCGAGCGTGAAATTTTCACCCTGGCCAAGGTGTGGCGTAACCGCGAGCGCGGGCCGCTGCATCACCCGGAGTTCACGATGCTGGAGTGGTACCGCGCCGGAGCCGCTTATGAGGTGCTGATGGAGGATTGCGCTACGCTGCTGGTGGTGGCGGCAGAGGCTATTGGTGCGCGAAGGCTGACCTTTCGCGGGACCGAGGCTGATCCGTTTGCAGACCCCGAGCGCCTGACGGTGGCCGAGGCGTTTGCTCGCTACGCCGGAGTCGATCTGTTCGCCGACGATCTGGCGGGGCAGGCCCGGTCGCGAGGCATCCGGAGCGCATCCGACGACACCTGGGCCGATGTGTTCAGCCGGATCATTGTCGAAAAGGTTGAGCCAAACCTCGGCCATGGCCGGGCGACGATCCTGTGTGAGTATCCGGTGTCCGAGGCTGCGCTGGCGCGACCGAAGCCAGGTGATCCGCGCGTGGCAGAACGCTTCGAACTCTACGCCTGCGGCGTCGAACTGGCCAATTGTTTCGGGGAGTTGACGGATCCTGTCGAGCAACGTCGCCGCTTCGAGATCGAAATGGCCGAGAAAGCCCGGCTCTACGGCGAACGCTATCCCATCGACGAGGATTTCCTGGCTGCGCTGGCGATCATGCCAACAGCCAGCGGCGGGGCACTGGGGTTCGACCGCCTGGTCATGCTGACGACAGGGGCCAGCCGAATCGATCAGGTGCTCTGGACGCCGGTGGCATGAGAGATCATATGCGCAGCCGCATGACCACTCGTATCCTTCGGACCGTTAAGGATCTGGCCGCCGCCGGTCTGGTCGACGATGAGCATCTGACCGAGCTGTCGCAGGTCGCGGCGCGCTACGCCGTAGCGATCACACCGGGGATGGCAACGCTGATCGAGCCGGGTGACGGCCCGATGCGACGCCAGTTTGTGCCCACAGCTGATGAACTGATCCAGACCTCTGACGAGCACGCCGACCCGATCGGCGACGACGCTCACAGTCCGGTTGAGGGGATCGTGCACCGTTATCCTGATCGTGTTTTGCTCAAGGCCAACCACGCCTGTGCCGTCTACTGCCGGTTCTGCTTCCGTCGCGAAATGGTGGGCCCGGACGGCATTCGACCGCTGTCGCCCAAGGCGCTGGATGCGGCCGTGGCCTATATCGCGGGGCGACCGGAAATCTGGGAGGTGATTGTCACCGGCGGCGACCCCTTGATCCTGTCGCCCCGGCGATTGCGGGATCTGGGACAGCGGTTGGCGAAGATCGATCATGTGAAAATCGTACGGTTTCACACCCGCGTGCCGGCGGTCGATCCGGCGGGGATCACTGACGATCTGATTTCAGCGCTAAAGTCGTCGGGCAAGACCACCTGGGTCGGATTGCACGTCAATCATCCGGATGAGCTGACTGCCGCTGCCAAGGCGGCCTGTGACCGTATCCTGGACGCAGGAATTCCGATGGTCAGCCAGACCGTGCTTTTGAAGGGTGTCAACGACACGCCAGCGATCCTCGAGGCGCTGATGCGCCGGTTCGTCGAACTCCGGATCAAGCCCTATTATCTGCACCACCCTGATCTTGCCCCGGGCACCGCGCACTTTCGCAACACCATTGCCAAGGGTCAGGCGCTCATGCGGGGTATGAACGGCCGCGTGTCGGGCCTGTGCCAGCCGACCTATATCCTCGACATACCGGGCGGCCACGGCAAGTCACCCCTCGGCCCGTGTTACGTCTCGGACGGCGTAGTCATGGATCCTTCTGGCCGGCGGCACGTTTACCCGCCTGAATGACGGCACAGGTGTTGCCTGAATGTGACGTTCGCCAGAGCACGACAGCTTGAAGTGGATCCCGGTTCAAGCGCCCGTCGTGCTCTAAACATATGAGAACGAGCCTGTTTATCCGTTTCAGATGGTTCCATCTGAAACGGACAGGCTTTGGCGCTTATCACCGCTTTCTCGAGGTCGGTGCCGCGTACGGGGTGCCGTTGCGGTGGCGGTAGGTTTCTTCGCCGGGGCGGATGACGAGGTCGAGGTCGGGGTAGTCGCAGCCGTCCTCGTCCTCGCGGCGTGAGCCTATTTCCAGCAGCACGGCTTCAGTCGCTGAGCGGTTCTGGATGTGGTGGCCGTTGGGGACGCCGGCCTGGAACCCGGCGCAGTCGCCGGGGCGCAGGATCTCTTCGCCCGCGTCGGTGACCAGCACGACCTCGCCCTCCACAACCCAGACGAACTCGTCCTCGGCGGTGTGCCAGTGGCGCTGGCTGGTCC
>JANORH010000003.1:0-2332 GCA_031415215.1 Alphaproteobacteria bacterium
CCGCCCGAGATCACCCCGATCCGGTCGGCCATCTCCTCGGCCTCCTCGATGTAATGGGTGGTCAGGATGATGGTGACGCCTTGATCGCGCAGGCCCCGGACCATCTGCCACATGTCGCGGCGCAGCTCGACATCGACGCCGGCGGTGGGCTCGTCCAGGAACAGGATGGTCGGCTCGTGGCTCAACGCCTTGGCGATCATTACCCGGCGCTTCATGCCGCCGGACAACGTCTGGATCTTGGCGTCCTTCTTGTCCCAGAGACTGAGGTCGCTCAGCACCTTTTGCAGGTAGGCGTCGTTGCGTGGCTTGCCGAACAGGCCGCGCGAGAACCTGATCGTGTCCCAGACCGTCTCGAAGGCGTCGGTGGAAATCTCCTGCGGCACCAGTCCGATCTTGGCGCGCGCGGCGCGGAAGTCTTTCTGGATGTCATGCCCGTCGGCCACCACCGAGCCAGACGTTAGCCTGACCAGACCGCAAACAATCCCGATCAGCGTGGTCTTGCCCGCGCCATTGGGACCCAGCAAGGCGAAGATCTCGCCCCGCGCGATGGACAGGTCGACGGTCTTCAGCGCCTGGAACCCGCCGGCATAGGTCTTCGACAGGGCGTTGATGGATATGATCGGGGAAGGTGTGTCCACGGGAGCTTGATAGGGGGCGATAGCCGCAGAGGGAAGGTGCTTCCGCCAACGCAAGATGCTCAGCAGCCGACGCTCATGTCCACGTACCGTCATCCCGCGGCTTGTCCGCGGGACCCATGTTTCGGCGGGCGCTATGTCAGGTTTGGCGGGATCGGGCGCGGGGGCGCGATGGGTCCCGCGAACAAGTCGCGGGATGACGCCTTGGAATGAAGGCGCGCGGGAAACGCTCGGCGACGATCTGCTGGGCGAGTTTCAATCGACATTCAGCTTGCCTGCCGATTTCGCACCCCTTCCTCCGTAGGAGTAGGACCGCCAAGTCCTGGGAATTCGGCTGAATGTCGATTCGTCCTAGCCGTGATCCTGTCCGGCCTCGGCAAACCGCCGCGCCAGGACCTTCGGTGCCTGGGCGACATAGCTCTGGCGCAGCCAGGCGCTCAGGGTTTCGAGCTCTGCGAGGACGTCGTCCCGGGGTCCAAAATGGATGATTGTCCAACCGTGCTGGCGGTACCAGCCTCGGCTCTCGCGCACGAAATATAGGTCCTGCGCCATCTCACCTGAGACCGGCAGTTTGACGAAGATGGTAAGTTCGTTGAGCGGCTGTGCCTTGTCACCAAAGATCGCGAATAACTTGCCCCGGACATGCAGGTTGCGGGTGAAAGCCCAGCCATGCCGCGCCGTTGTCTCGGATAGCGAGAGCCCGTACTCTGTGAGCTGGCGCTCCGTCTGTTCATGCGGCGTCGGCATGGCAGACAGCCTAGCATAAAACCCATAGTCCCGCATCGATGGGTCGAACCCGCCCAAGGGTCTGATCCCGTCACCTGCCCCAAAATGGAACATAAGGATTTCTTTATGTCCTTGTTGCTAGAAGGCGGGCAGACGGCTATAGGGGCCGCCAATCACAGCCTTTTCGACTTTGGGACCTACGATGACCGACTATGTGGTGAGAGACATTTCGCTGGCCGATTTCGGTCGCAAGGAAATCAACATCGCTGAAACCGAGATGCCGGGCCTGATGGCCACGCGCGCCGAGTTTGGCAAATCCCAGCCGCTGAAGGGCGCCCGCATCGCCGGCTCCCTGCACATGACCATCCAGACAGCGGTGCTGATCGAGACCCTGCAGGCGCTGGGCGCCGACGTGCGCTGGGCCTCGTGTAACATCTTCTCGACCCAGGACCATGCCGCCGCCGCCATCGCGGCCCAGGGCACGCCGGTGTTCGCCATCAAGGGTGAAAACCTGATCGAGTACTGGGAATACGCGCACAAGATCTTTGAGTGGTCCGACGGCGGCTATCCCAACATGATCCTCGACGACGGCGGCGACGCGACCCTGCTTTGCGTGCTGGGACCCAAGGCCGAGAAGGACGCCAGCGTCCTGAACAATCCGGAAAATGAGGAAGAAGAAGCCCTCTATGCCGTGATGAAGCGCTACCTGAAGGAGAAGCCCGGCTTCTATTCGGCGATCCGGGATTCCATCAAAGGTGTGTCGGAAGAGACCACGACGGGCGTCCACCGCCTGTACCAGATGCATGAGCGTGGCGAGTTGCCGTTCACTGCCATCAACGTCAACGACAGCGTCACCAAGTCCAAGTTCGACAACCTCTATGGCTGCCGCGAGAGCCTGGTGGACGCCATCCGCCGCGGCACCGACGTGATGCTGTCGGGCAAGGTCGCCGTGGTTCTGGGCTATGGCGACG
>JANORH010000004.1:0-2098 GCA_031415215.1 Alphaproteobacteria bacterium
CCAATATCCAATTTGCGCCGACGGCTTGCCCACAAAAGGGCAGGAGCCTTGGAGCGCGCGCATTCAAGGTGAGATCTCCATGACCCCCCAAGAAGAAACCGTGATCCTCGAGGCCCGCGAGATCCTCGCGCGCTATCTGAACCAGAACCCCGTCCTTGGCAGTTGGCAGGCCGTTCGCGACTATTGCGCCCTGACAGTGCGCGGGCCGGTTGAGCATTTCCACGTGCTGTACCTCGACCGCAAAAACCGCGTCATCTCTGATGAACGCCTGTCGGTCGGGACTGTCGACCATGTCCCGGTCTATCCGCGCGAGGTGATCAAGCGGGCGCTCATCCTAAGCGCCAGTGCGTTGATTCTGATCCACAACCATCCTTCAGGCGATCCCACACCCTCAGAAGCAGACCTCAGCATGACCAAGGAGATTCAGAAGGGGTGCAAGTATCTCGGCCTCACACTGCACGACCACATCATCGTGGGGGCTGGGTCCGAGGCGAGCCTTCGGGCCTTGGGCAAGATCTGACGCTTGCTTTGACCAAAATCCCGCCGTCCCCTGCGAGGAAGAGGGTGGCGGTTTGGTCTTTGACGGTTTGAGGCGGGGAGAGAGGCTTCCCGCGCCGTCGGAGATTTCGACATGTTTAACCATTCGTTTCCGGCCCTTACCGCAGCACTGCTGCCGCCAGTCTTTGCCAACACCTCCGCAGATACCAGCCTGGCCTTCACCTTGACCACGCCTGACCAAAGCCCCGGAGCTGCAATGTCGGGCACCGCGCGGCCCCGCGTGCTCGACCGCTTCGCGTCGCTCGCCGAGGCCATGCGGGGTGCTATCGTTTTTGACGAGCAGACTTGCTGCAACTCTGGGCCTCAAATGCTGGCCATCCTTGATCGTGATGACCGTCTGGTTCTGGCCGGCGCCGCAACCGACGGCGCGGTGGCCTGGTGCCACCCGGTGATCAGCGCCGCCGAGGCGCGCGCTGTGGTGACTGAAGCCAGCCAGTTGCGGACGCAGGCAAGCCGCGCTGCCGACTGGCAGAAGCATGGTCTTTCCCAAGAATTACGCCAGCGTGCCGACCTTCTGGAAGCGCGGCTGGTCGACCCGCTCTGGCGCGGCTTTGCCGCCCGCGCGCTGCAGGTCGCGGCATGACGCTGCAGAGTCAGGGGAGGGCAGGGGGACTTGCGAGCTGTGCGGGGCGAGAGAGATCGCGCCCTGCAGGCTCTGCCCCTTCCCCCATTTTCGGAGATGTCCATGACCCACGTTGAACCCACCCTCGCGGCCCCGATGCAGCCGTCCAGCATCGACTTTGCGTCGATTTTTGCAGCCCAAGCCGAACGCAGTGCCCGCATTGATGCGCTGCGCCCTGCCAACCGGGATCGTCTGTTCGACGGCTTGACCGCCACCGGCATCACCCATGTCACGGTGACCTTCGACGGTGAAGGGGACAGCGGCCAGATCGAGAGCATCGGCGCATGGGCGGGCGGCAAGCCTGTCGACTTCCCCTCCGTGGAAATCCCTTACGCCGCCCTGACCTGGGACAATCCCGAGGTCGAGCTGCGTCAGCTGTCGCTCGAGGATGTCGTCGAGCAGCTGGCCTATGACTTTCTCGCCGATACTCACGGCGGTTGGGAAAACAACGACGGCGCCTATGGCGAATTCTGCTTCGACGCCAGCGCCCGCAGCATCCACCTCGAGTTCAACGAACGCTTCACGTCGTCCGAACTTTTCACCCATGAATTTTGAGGGGGCGGCGATGGCACATCCGTATCACCACGCCCTGTCTTCGGTGAAGAAATGGGGCGGCAACGTAGAGGACTATCAGGCCCTGCACACTTGGTACGACAGCTCGAAGGCCCATTCTGCTGACTTTCGCCACAGGGCGATGTTCCATCATTCGGCTGGAATCTGGCTTTCGGAAGCGATTTTCGGCCCGACGATTACCCTCTCAGACGGACGCGTCATCCCGACCCGGTGGGTCGGCGAGCAGCATGTCCGCGAGGACCTGGGCTTCATCCCCAGCTTTGCCGACTGGATCAAAGCGATCCGACCAGAGCCTTGGATGGGTCGCGCCGAGAAAATCGAGGCACTGGTCGATCCACAACTGGC
>JANORH010000005.1:0-6845 GCA_031415215.1 Alphaproteobacteria bacterium
TCGATCCCGACACCTCTTATGACGCCGAGGACGCAGTGATCCGACGCGTGGCGACCGCGTTTGAGCCACCGCTTCGCGAGATGGTCGAGGTGCGCAATCAGGCCCGTGTGCACCTGTGGTTCGAGGGCAAGTTCGCCGAGCCCTATGCGCCACTGACCTCAAGCGCCGAGGCGCTCGGGCGCTTTGTCAGTCCGGTGTTTGCGGTGGCCGTGCGGCTGGAGGCTGACGACAGCCTTTCGATCCGCGCGCCGTTCGGCCTGGACGACCTGTTCGCCATGCGCATGCGTCACAACCCCGCTCGCTATAGTCCGAACTTCGGGCGGGTCGCCGACGGCGCGAAGGCCCGCTGGCCCGAACTCGAGGTGCTTGATCAGTAGGGCCGGAGGTCCGCGCCGCGGCAACTGGCCCTTGCGTGGAATGAAACCGGACGGCAATTGCGGACGCTGAACAGGATGCCCGCTATGCGTCAATGGACCGTCGATGCCTTCGCCGGCGAACCTTTCCGGGGCAACGGTGCGTGTGTGGTTGAACCCTTTGACACCTGGCCTCAGACGATCTGGATGCAGGCGCTGGCCGCCGAGAACAATCAGGCCGAGACCGCGTTTCTGCTGAAGACGTCCGATGCAGCGCGCTTCGGCCTGCGCTGGTTCACGCCGCTGCTGGAGGTCCCGTTATGTGGTCATGCGACCTTGGCGGCGGGCCATGTCCTGCTCAACGAACTAGGGGTGACGGCCGATCTCGTAACCTTCGACACCCAATCCGGCCCGCTGAGCTTGTGCCGGAAAGCGACTGGCTACGAAATGGACTTCCCGGCCCAACCGCCTGTTCGGATTGATCCGCCGGCCGGACTGGCCGAGGCTTTGGGTGCAACGCCCGACGAGGTCTGGGCATCATCCTATCTGGTGGCGATCTTTGGCCATGAAGACATCGTCAAGGGCCTGAAGCCTGATCTTGTGGCGCTGAACGCCCTGGCGAGTGCGGCCACGGCCGGCCGAGGCAATGTCGGCGTCGCGGCGCTGGCGAAATCGGGATCCTGCGTCGATGTTGTTGATCGGTTCTTTGCACCAGGCTCGGGCATTCCCGAGGATCCGGCCACGGGCTCTTTGCACTGCATCCTGTCGCCGCTGTTTTCGCAGAAACTGGGCCGACCGGTTGTGACGTTCCTGCAGGCCTATCCGGGGCGTGGCGGGGATATCACCTGCGAATTGCGCGGTGAACGTGTTCTGTTGCGCGGCCAGGCGGTGACGGTGATCGAGAGCCGACTTCGGCTGACGCCCTGACACAACACCGCCCCCGGAAGTGTTTCCGGGGGCGGTGCCGAGGCCTGGTGTCTATTTAGCGATAGTAGCCGGAGCCGTAGTCATTGTCGCGGCGTTCGCGGCGAACCTGGTATTCGAGGCGATCAAAGCGGCGGTCGAGATCGGCACGTTCCCAGTTCGACAGGCCACCCTGGCGATAACGCATTTCCAGGTAGGCGACCTGACGGAATTCCTCGCGAAGGCGGCGGGCCTCACGATGGCTCAGAGTGCCGTCGCGCAAGCCGCGGTCGATCCGCCAATCCAGACGTTGCTGGCGCTGGTTGATGCTCTGATAGCCGCGACGGTCGTCGCCCCGGTCTGATCGCTGGTCGTGACCATAGCGGTCCTGTTCGTAGCGCCCCTGTTCGTAGCGCCCGTGATCGCGGCGGTCGTTGCCGTAGCCCTGCGCCGCAGCCGGCGCAGCAATCGCAGTTGCCGCGACGGTCGCAGCAAGGGCAGCAAAGATAGTCCTGGTCGAAATGGTCTTCATTTCGGGTCCTCCGATCCGTGGTCGGCTGAGGAGCCGGCCTTCAACGTTTCAGAGATAACCACAGCGCCTGTGACCGCGACCTGAGGCTGCGGTTGGCTGACGTTCACCTGGATGACGACGCGTTCAGGTCGAGGCCTGGCTCTGTTGGGCCGGCGAGGCCGCGCCGGTGGCGGCGGCCGTCAGCACGGCGGAAATCGCATCATAGAGTTTGGCGATCTCGATCGGCTTGGCAACGTGGGCGTCCATCCCTACGGCCAGATACTCTTCGACCTGATGGGTGAGCGCATTGGCGGTCAGGGCGACAATCGGGGTCCTGCGGCGTCCGGCCTTGGCTTCGGCCGCGCGGATACTCGCCGTCGCCGTGATGCCGTCCATGACCGGCATCTGGATGTCCATAAAGATGAGATCGTATGACCCGGTGCGCCACGCCTCGACGGCCTCCTGACCATTGGGCACGATCTGCACCTCGATCCCGAGCGATGCGAGCACGGCCCCCAGCACTTGTTGATTGGTCGGATTGTCTTCCGCTGCCAGCAGTCGCAGGTTTCCGCCGCACGATCCGTAGGCGACATCCAGGTTTAGCGTTGCCGCTGGCCCGCCCCTCAGCAAGGGCAGTTCAACTGTGAAGGTCGAGCCTTCACCCTCGGCGCTTTCCACACTGATCGAGCCGCCCATCATGTGGATCAGCTCCCGGCAGATGGCCAGGCCAAGCCCGGTGCCACCAAACCGCCGCGTTGCGGAATTATCGGCCTGGGTGAATTTCTCGAACAGGGTCAGTTGCTTCTCAGGCGCAATGCCGACACCGGTGTCGCGGATCACCAGCCTCAGGCCACCGGCCTCACCGGTTTCGACCACGGCACTGACAGAACCCTTTGGCGTGAACTTGATGGCGTTGGACAACAGATTGCCGATCACCTGGCGCAGGCGGTCCGCGTCGCCGCGCCACGAGCCTCTGGCTGACTCCACGATCGTCAGGCTGAAGTCGAGGCCCTTGCCCTGAGCAACCACGGCGTAGCTGTCGCGGGCCTGGGCAAAAGCGGTCTCTACGTCAAAGTCCTCTTCGAACAGGGTAAGCTTGCCTGCTTCGATCTTGGAGAGGTCCAGCACGTCGTTCAGGACGGCCAGCAGTAACTCGCCGGAGCGACGGATCACGTCCAGCCGGTCGCGCTGTGTATCTCCAAGCTCTCCCATGGCCATGACCTCGGCCATCGCCAGCACGCCGTTCAGGGGCGTTCGGATTTCGTGGCTCATGTTGGCCAGGAACTGCGTCTTCAGAACATTGGCGGCGTTGGCGGCGTCGCGCGCCGTTTCCAGTTCGCGCATGGCGGACTTCAGGTCGTCCTCACGAACAGCCAGTTTTGTCAGCAGGTCATTGAAGCTTTCGGTCAGGCTCTGGAACAGTTCGTCCCGCGCCTCCACTTTCACCGGTGTGAAATTGCCGCCGGCCGCGACCTCGTGCATGGCCTGTGACAATACCTCGACCGGCTTGATCACCCGGTGAGCCAGACTGCGGGCGAGAAACAGGGCGACGCCGACGCCGCCGAACAGCAGGACGAATGTCAGCGCAATGAACTGGGGCAGCATCGGTGCCAGCGAGGGCTGTTCCACAGTCAGCCTGAGCTGACCGACGGTCTTGCCCTCAAGGATCATCGGCTTGACGATGACCTCGGTCTCACTGGCGGCCGCCGAGGGGCGCTGAAACCGCGCCAGCTCCCGCCCGGCCCCGTCAACGACCTGTGCCGACACCACGTCATGGCTCGCATGGACCGAGGCAAGTGACGCGTTCAGGTGAATGCGCTGCGTCACCGCCATCGATGGGGCGGCGGTTTCGGCGGCAATCTCTGCCAGGCTCTCATGGAAGCGGTGCGACTGGGTCCGCGCCACCGCCCACTGCTGGAGCATAAACGTCAAACAGGCGGCGATCAGCACGACCACCGTCGTAATGAGACCAACCCCGGCCACCCGCGCGTGGAACGTCACGGTCGGCTTGGAAGGGGTCGGGTCGCCTTCCGGCTGTGTGGCGTCCATGGCGCTCATGCCATCGCGATAGCCGGATTGTCCTAACGCTTCGCTTCTGAGCATCCGACGACGAGGCGTCACACCCGCAAACCGTGCCTTTTTTGACACAATACAACTGCTGGCGGTAAGAAATCGTGGTTAACAACCCATGAACAGGTTGCGTGTGCCTTAACCTTCGCTTTACCTTAACGGGTGTCGGGTAACATTAAGGGGTTAACTAATATGGAAAAGGCATTCGTAGCCCAACGCGTGGCCAAGAAGCTTTTCACGACCGAAGCCGCCGTTGACAGCGCGATGGTCGAAGCTGCCGAGCTGATGAGCGAAATGCTCAAGGCCCGCCAGGACGTCAACGTGTCGCTCGTGTTCGCGGACGACGTGCAAGTGAAGATGATGCAGGCCCTCAAGGCGCTCAGCGAAGCGCGCTCCGCGATGGTCGGCGTCCACAGCGAGCTGAACGAAGCCAAGCTTCGCCTCGGCATCCGCACCAAGATGGACTTCCAGCAGAAGCCTCCGCAAGCCGCTGCGGTAACGACCACGAAGATGCGCGACGTTGGCTGACCGACCACTTCGGTCGGTTTCCAGAGAAATGTTGCTATAGGTTAACTGGTTAGGCACCTCTATTTGAGAGTAGAGGTGCTTGATCATGTCACCCTATCTCATCTTTCTATTGCTAACGGCGTTTGGTCTGTGCGGAGTCTTGTTTTCCGTTTGGAAAGGCGGTCCCGCTGAGCGGATCGCCGCGCTTGTGGTGGTCGCCAACATTGCAGTTGGATTTCTCAGCCGCTACTTGCCCGAGCTCGCCGGAACGCTTCGCTTTGCCAACGATGGGTTGGCGGCGGTCGTGCTCCTGGTGGTGACCGTACGCTATGGTGCCCCGTGGATGGGCGGCGTTATGCTGTTTTACGCAGCCCAGTTCTCATTGCATTCGTTCTACCTGGTGACTGGTCGCTCCAATACGGACTATCTGCACGCATTGATAAACAACATAAATTTCGCGGGCATAGTCTGGTGCTTGATCATCGGTACCGCTGTGACGCTTAGTCGCCGCGCCCGTTTGGCCCGACAATCGCGGCCGCCGCCAACCTAGCAGACCTGGTCGGCCCAAAAAACTTTCCGCTTGCACTCCGGCTCAAACGAGGGCCTTTGGCGCGCGGGCCACGCCCCCCCAACGGGGCGCTGCTCATCTGTAAGGATGGGAGCTACCGCTATGAATACCCTGCCGAAGCCGGCCATGCGCCCGGCGCGTCCCGAATTTTCGTCCGGCCCGTGCGCCAAGCGCCCCGGATGGACCCCCGAAAACCTCCAGAATGCTGTGCTGGGTCGCTCACACCGCTCCAAGCTGGGCAAGGCGCGTCTGCGCGAAGCCATCGACCGCACCCGTGAGGTGCTGCAGGTCCCTGATGACTACCTGATCGGCATTGTCGCCGGCTCCGACACCGGTGCCGTCGAGATGGCCATGTGGTCGATGCTCGGCCCCAAGCCGGTTCAACTGCTGGCGTTTGAGAGTTTCGGCAAGGACTGGGTCACCGATGTGGTGAAGCAGCTGAAGCTGCCTGCCGAGGTGCTCGAAGCGCCCTACGGTCAGCTTCCGGACCTTTCAAAAGTCAGTCCCGATGCCGACCTGGTGTTCACCTGGAACGGCACCACATCAGGCGTCCGCGTCCCCAACGGCGACTTCATTTCTGCCGATCGCACCGGCATTACCATCTGTGACGCCACCAGCGCCGCCTTTGCGCAGAACCTCGATTGGGCCAAGCTCGATGTGGTGACCTTCTCCTGGCAAAAGGCGCTGGGCGGCGAGGGCGCGCACGGCGTGCTGATCCTCGGCCCCCGCGCCGTGGCCCGTTTGGAAAGCTACAGCCCGCCATGGCCGATGCCGAAACTGTTTCGCATGACCAAAGGTGGCAAGGTCAACCTCGAGATCTTCGAGGGTGCCACGATCAACACACCCTCGATGCTCTGTGTCGAAGACTGTCTGGATGCCTTGGGTTGGGCCTCGCGGATTGGCGGTCTGGCTGAAATGCAGCGCCGCGCCGACGCCAACCTTGCCGTGATTGAGGCCTGGGTGGCCAAGGCCCCCTGGGTCGCTTTCCTGGCTGAGGATGCCGCCAGCCGCTCCAACACCTCGGTCTGCCTCAAGGTCATCGACGCCCGTGTTGCCGGTCTGCCGGACAACGCCCAGGCGGACTTTGCCAAGAAGCTGGCGAGCCTGCTGGAAAAGGAGGGCGTGGCCCTCGACGTCGGCGGCTACCGCGACGCGCCTCCCGGCCTTCGGATCTGGTGCGGCGCGACGGTGGAAACCTCCGATCTCGACGCACTGACACCCTGGCTGGACTGGGCATTCGCATCCGTCGCTGAAGGCCTCACCGCGGCCTGAGGCCGCGACCCCAAAATCCTGCTCCGCTGCTTTCGGCCAGGCCGGGAGCGCGCTTCAAATGTGAGAAATACCCATGCCCCGCGTTCTCATCGCAGACAGCCTCAGCCCCGCCGCCGTCGATATCTTCCGCCAGCGCGGCGTCGACGTCGACATCAAGACCGGCCTTTCAAAGGACGAACTGATCGCCGTGATCGGCGACTATGACGGCCTGGTGGTCCGCTCCGACACCAAGCCCAACAAGGACGTCATCGCTGCCGCAAAACGGCTGAAAGTCATCGGACGCGCCGGGATCGGCGTCGACAACATCGACATCCCCGCCGCCACCGCCGCCGGCGTCGTGGTGATGAACACCCCCTTCGGCAACTCGATCACCACCGCCGAGCACGCCATCGCCATGATGTTCGCCCTGGCCCGCCAGATGCCGGCCGCCGACGCCTCCACCCAGGCCGGCAAGTGGGAGAAGAACCGCTTCATGGGCGTGGAACTCTACGCCAAGACCCTGGGTCTGATCGGGGCCGGCAACATCGGCTCGATCGTCGCCGACCGGGCGCTGGGCCTCAGGATGCAGGTGATCGCCTACGATCCCTTCCTGACGCCCGAGCGCGCGCTCGATCTCGGCGTCGAGAAGGTGGAGCTCGACGCATTGCTCGCCCGCGCCGAC
>JANORH010000006.1:0-14077 GCA_031415215.1 Alphaproteobacteria bacterium
CATGCCGGGCGCCCTTGAGTCAGCGCGCCATATAGGTCAGGCCGGCGGTCGCGGAAGAAACCCCAGGCCGCGCGGTGGGTGGCGAGGAAGTCCAGATCGAAGGTCGCGCTCAGCACGCCCTCATCTCCCCGCCCGAAGTCGCCCACCAGGTCGCCCCGGTGGTCGGTGATGAAGCTCGACCCATAAAACTGCTGGCCGCCGTTCGGGTAACCCGCCCAGGGCTCGAACCCGATCCGGTTGGCACCCACCACGGGGATCACGTTCGAGACCGCGTGTCCCTGCATGGCGCGCCGCCAGGGCAGGGCGGTATCCAGGCTGGCGTCGTGGGGCTCGGAGCCGATGGCGGTGGGATAGAGCAGCACCTCGGCCCCCATCAGGGTCATGGCGCGTGCGCACTCCGGGTACCACTGGTCCCAGCAGATGCCGACGCCTACCCGACCGAACCGCGTGTCCCAGACCCGGAAACCCGTATCGCCGGGCCGGAAATAGTACTTCTCCATATAGCCGGGGCCGTCCGGGATATGGCTCTTGCGATAGACGCCCATCAGCGACCCATCGGCGTCGATCATCACCAGGCTGTTGAAATAGTGCGGCCCTTCGCGCTCGAAGATCGAGATCGGCAGCACCACGCCCAGTTCGGCGGCCAGCGGTGCCAGCGCGGTCACGCACGGGTGCTCACGCCACGGGTAGGCGGTGGCGAACCACCGCTCCTCCTGCGCCACGCAGAAGTACGGCCCCTGGAACAGTTCCGACGGCAGGATGACCTGGGCACCGCCCGCAGCAGCTTCGCGGATGAAGCCAGCAGTGCGCGCGATATTGGCCGCCATGTCGTCGCCATAGGCGGTCTGGATGGCGGCGACGCTCAGGGTGCGGGCCATCAGGCAGGCTCCTGCTGGGTGATGCAGTGGAACGATCCGCCACCGGTCAGGATCGCGGCAGAGGGCAAGCCTATCACCGTACGGTCGGGGAAGACCTGTTTCAGCATCTCGACGGCGAACCGGCCGGGTTGCTCGGCGTAGATCGGCACGATCACCGCCCGGTTGGCGATCAGGAAATTCATGTGGCTGGCCGGCAAGGGGCCGTCCTCGCCATCGATCCAGCCGGGCGAGGGGATGCGCACCACGCTCAGCCTGCGCCCGTCCGCATCGGTCATGGCCGCCAGCCGCCGGGCGGCGTCGTCGAACGCCTCGGCATTGGGATCGCCTCGCCCCCAGGCGACAGGGATCGCCACCGTCGCCGGCCCGACAAAACGCGCCAGATTGTCCACGTGGCCGTCGGTGTGATCGTTACGCAGGCCTTCGCCCAGCCACAGCACCTTACGCGCGCCCAGACTGTCGGCGAAGGCGACCTCGGCGACCGCTTCTGTCCAGCCGGGATTGCGGTTGCGGTTGAGTACGCACTGGCCGGTCGTCAGCACTGTGCCGATCCCGTCGTGGTCCACCGCGCCGCCTTCCAGGATGAAATCGTTGGCCACCAGATCCGCACCCGCAGCCAACGCGATCTGTGCGGCCACCGTATCGTCATGCTCCAGCGCGTACTTGCCGCCCCAGCCATTGAAGCGGAACCCATGCGCCTTGCCGCCCGCAAAGATCGGCCCGGTGTCGCGCAGCCAGATATCGCCGAACTGGCCGGGCACAATCTCGATCCCGGCCACGTCGCCCAGCAGCTTCCGGGCGGCTGCCTCGCCGTCCGGATGGCCGGTCATCAGCCGCACCCGCTCAGCGCCTGGCCCCGCCAGCGCCCGGGCCAGCTCCGCAACCTCGGCCTGGGCGGGCTCAAGATCATCCTCCCACAGCTCCGCATGGCTGGGAAAACCCAACCACATCGCCCGGTGTGGCGACCACTCGGCAGGAACAGTGAAACTCATGTGACCCTCGACACCCAAGCCGCGCGCAGATGGCCCCCAGACGCCACCCCGTCAAGCGGCAAGGCCGAAGACAAAGGGCGGCCGCGTTGCCGCGACCGCCCCAATCATCTTCAGGAGCCCGCCCGATCAGAATTGAGCGTGGATCGTAGCAATGAACGTCCGGCGGTAGCCGGGCTGACCCAGCGCCGTACCCGTCAGGTTTGCTGAAATGTCGCCGAGGTAACGCTTGTCGAAGGCGTTTCGCACGTTGAACTGGACGTAAGTCTTCTCCAGGCCAAGCTGGTTCAGGTTCCAACGGACGTCGAAGTCTACCAGTTCATAGCTCCGGAATTTCTCGGTGTTGATCAGGTTTGTCCAGCGGTCGCCGACCCACTTGGCCTGCGCGCCGACGCTGAGTGAATCCGTAACGTCGAACTGTACGCGAGCGGCACCCTGGTGCTTCGGGATCTCGTAGATCGACTTGCCTTTGGTCGGCAGGACGCCCGCCACAGCGTTCTTGATGTCCTGCTGGATCTCGGTCTCGATGTACGAATAGGAGGCGTAGAAGCTCAGGGAATCTATTGGCTTGAAGCCCAGCTGGGCGTCGAAGCCCTGGTTCTCCACGTCACCGACGTTCTGGGAGAACGCGATATTCGACGGCTCGTCCAGAACGCGTTCAATGCGGTTGTTGAAATTGGTCTTGTAGATAGACGCCGCCGCCAGGAACCCGCCCGATTGATAGCGGACACCAAGGTCAAACGTCTTGCTGGTTTCGGGACCGGGATCGAGCAGGACCTGATCATAGAGATCGTCCGTGCGCGGCACAGAGATGGTCTCGGCGTAGCTGCTATAGACCGACAAGGCCTCGGTGACGTCATAGCTGACGCCGACGTTAGGCAGCACATCGTCATACTTGCGTGTGAAGGAGCGCGGCTGGCCGTAGCGCAGGGTCGCGGCGGAATTCAAAGTCGCGGTGGGGAAGGTCACCAGCGGCTTGCCAGTGCCATCGTTGGTCCCAGGGACCGGGGTGCCGACCTGTGTCGTGCAGTAGGCATTGAACGTGCTTTGCTGGAAGCAGTAGTTGTTCAGGTCTCGTTTGAAGTACGGTACGCGCACGCCGACGTTGACCAGCAGTTTGTCTTCGAGGAACCGGGCCCGGTACTCCGCAGAGAACTGGTTCAGCAACGCGATCGACAGGCGGTCGCGGCGGCGCAGGTTGGTGCCGTCGGGCAGTTTTACCTGGGCACCCTGGCCGTCCTTTCCGCCGAACACGTTCGAGGGCGTACCATCCAGCTCGACGAAGCCGACGTCGCCGGTCTGACGGTGGCTGGCGCGGTCATATGTGTAGGCGAGACGGAAGCTCTGGCTGTCGGTGAACTTCCAGATCAGTGACGAGGTCACGCCATAGCGGCGGGTGTTCGTGGTGTTGGGGCGATACAAATAGACGCGGTCGAGAATGTCGCCATCGCCGTTCAGGTCCACGCCTGCAGCGGTCGAGTTGCCGCGCAGTTGGGCGTCAGTTTCCGGGAACACCTGCACGCCACCGCCGTTGGCGAGCACATACTGGAATGACGGGTCGACGGTCAGGGTAAACTGTTCACCGAGCTTCCAGCTCGAAAGGCCGCGAATGTTACCGGTGTTGGAGGGGTTGATGTTGAAATCGTAGTAGCCGGTCGGGCAGAGGAACGCGCCCGCGTTGTCGACCTGAGCCGAGCCTGCGGCGGGCGTCGGCCGTGCGCAGCTCCTTACCGCAACCAGGCTCGTGTCCGGAGCACCCGCCGTGGTCCGGCCCTGACGCGCGAAGGTCGCCAGGTTGATGCGGTTGATGAAATTGTTGCGGTTTTCATTGTAGTTCAGGATCAGGCTGGCCCAGCCGATGTCGCCGAAGTCCTGGTCGATACGGGCGTTGAATTGCTTCTTCTGAATCTTGCCGCTGGGCGAGATTGGAGAGTTGTGGGGCTTAACGAGATCGTTGCGGGTGAAGAGCCCCGAGACCCACATCCTGGTTCCGAAAGGACCGAACGCGCCGGACTCGATCGTACCGTAGTAGCGCTGGAAGTTGTCGCTGCCGTAGCCAAACTCTCCACGAACGCTGAAATCCTCAGACGCTCTCTTGGTGATGTAGTTGATGGTGCCGCCAGCGGCGGCGGCCGTGGGGCTGTCCACGTCGGTGGTGCCAAGGTTTACCGTGGCGCGCTCGATCAGGTCAGAATCGAGCTGCTGATTAGGGAAGATAGCGTAGTTGCCGCTGTCGTTCAGCGGAACGCCATCCTGCAAAAGTGCGACGCGCTGGCTATCGAAACCGCGAATGGTGATGTCCCCGCCGGCCGAACCGTAGGCATCGTTGTTGGTGAAGTTGACTGACGGCAGCAGGTTGATGGAGTCCAGAATCGACTGGCCCGGGGCCTGTCGGCTGATGAATTCCTCAGTGATTGAGGCGCGCGACTTCGGCGCCTCAATGGCCACGATGGCCCCATCGAGGTTCCTTGGGCCGGTTGAACCGGTCACCACAAGCTCCTCCAGTACTGCCGTACCAGTGGATTGGGCCAATGCCTGACCGCTCAACAGCAGGCCGGTAACAAGAGCCGTCGATGCACACAGTGCGCGGCCGAATTTGATGCTCATCGAGAAAATCCCCTGTCGAAAACCAGTCTCGAGAGGTCCGATGCACCGGTTCCCCCTCACGTCTGGCCCGCCTATAGCGCGGAAATTCCGCTCGGTGGTGACGGTTTTGCGACGATGAGGTCCCGACTGTCACAATGCGGCGAAAAGTTGCTCGTTTGCCATAGGACGCGCCACATTGTTGATCTTGCGGGTCGGCAAAATCGTATCCTGTGCCTGGCTCGAGGAGCTAGAGTCTCTCCGATGACCGACGCCTCACGCCCTCCTCCGACTCCGGCCCGCGACCTGCGCGCGGCCATCGCGATGATCGCGGCCCTGACGCTGGCGCGACTGGTGGCGCTGTTCACCACGCCGCTCCAGCTCTACCCGGACGAGGCGCAGTACTGGCTTTGGTCGCGGACGCTGGACTTTGGCTACTATTCCAAGCCGCCGATGATCGCCTGGGCCATCTGGGCGACGACGGCGGTGGGCGGCGATGCGGAGGCCTGGGTGCGGCTGTCGGCGTGCCTGTTTCAGGCCGGCGCAACCCTGGTCGTGTTCCTGATCGGGCGGAGGCTCTACACGCCCACCGTCGGGTTTGCTGCGGCGGCGCTCTATGGGCTGATGCCGGGGGTTCAGCTGTCTGCGCTGGTGGCGGCCACCGATGCGCCACTGCTGTTTTTTCTGGGTCTCAGCATCCTGACCTATGTGAACCTGCAGGACGCCGCATCGCGATCAAGGCTGTGGCTGGCGGCAGGCCTGGGGGTTGCGCTGGGGCTGGCCTTCCTCAGCAAATATGCCGCGATCTATTTTGTGATCGGCGTTGTCGTGCACCTGGTCGCCTCGCGGTCAGCGCGAGCGGCCTGGACGTTGGCCAGCGTCGCGGCGGCGGTATTGGCCTTTGCGGCGGTGCTTGCGCCAAACCTCGCCTGGAATGCGACTCATGGGTTCGCCACCCTGCAGCACACCGCCGCCAACGCGGCCTGGAGCGGTGTCCAGCTGTTCAATGTGACCGAGATGGGCCTGTTTCTGGGGTCACAGCTGGGGGTGTTCGGGCCGATCCCCTTTGTCGTGCTGGGCATCGGCGTTGGTCTGGCAGTGCTGCGCCGCCATGTGACACCGGCGGACCTGATGCTGCTGTGCTTCGCCCTGCCGCCGTTGTTGATTGTGACAGCCCAGGCCTTCATCAGTCGGGCCAACGCCAACTGGTCAGGCGCGGGATATCTGGCCGGCGCGATCCTGGTGGCGGCCTGGCTGGTGCGGTGGCGGGCGCGGCGCTGGCTGATCACCGCCCTGGGGGTGCAGGCCGCGATCGCGGCGTTCTTTCTGGCCAGCGTGATCTCGCCGGCGCTGGCCGACAAGGCGGGCCTGGCCAATGGTCTGAAGCGCGCCCGGGGCTGGGACGAGATCACCCGGCTGATCCTGAATCGCGCAGAGGTCGAACCCGGCCTGACCGCCATCGCGGTCAACAACCGGTTTCTGTTCTATTCGATGGCCTATTACGGACGCGACCGGTTGGGCGGCGGTGGCCCTCCGCTGGCCAGCTGGCTGTTGATGGAGGGGCCGCGCAACCAGGCCGAGACCGCCTCACCGTTGACCCCCGCCATCGGCCAGCGCGTGTTGATGGTATCCTACGAGGGGTGGCGACGTCCTGAGATGCAGGCCGACTTCGGCGCGACCTCAGGACTGGAGATCGGCAGCGTCCGTCTGGACGCCCGCCATAAACGCCGCGTCGAGATGTTCGTGGGCGAGGGCTTTGCGCCCCGCCCACGCGACGCTGTCAGCGGCCTCCCCACACCACCTTGAGCACCCGGTCGCGACCGCACCCGACGCGGTAGCGCTCATAGTGTCCGGGGTTCTTCTTTGCGAAGTCCTGATGATAGGCCTCGGCGTCATAGAACGGTGTGGCGGCGCGCGTGGTCACCGTCACCCTGGCACCCAGCTGCTTTTCGTATTTCTGCCGCGCCGCCTCGGCAGTCGCCTTTTCCTGGACGGTGCCGGTGAAAACAGCGGTGCGGTACGCGGGGCCCTTGTCGCAGATCTGGCCTGTCGGGTCGGTGGGGTCGATATTGTGATAGAAGGTGTCCACCAGTTGGGCATAGGTCACCTTCGCCGGATCATAGGTGACCTTCACGGCTTCCAGATGGCCGGCGTGGTTCTCATACGACGGCGTCGTCGAACTGCCGCCGGAGTATCCGGATACAGCGGCCGTCACCCCCGGCGTGGCTTCGAAGAATTTCTCAACCGACCAGAAACAGCCGCCGGCGAACACTGCCGTCTTTGTGGCCGCCGCGCCGGAGGTGTCCGCGAGGACGAGGGTCGAAGCGGCGATCACCGCAAACAGTGGCATTTTCATAGGGGGTTCATTCGCTCAGGGTTTTGACGAAAATACGTCCGGATCGCAGTTGCAGTCGACAGCCTCAGTCCAACCTCAACGCCCGGTCAAGACTCCATGCGCCGCCACCGCGTCCGACCAGCAGGAGAAGCAACGCCGCCCAACTCAAGTGGGTCGGCCAGGCGTCGGGGTAGACGAAGACTTCAATAACGGCTGTCATGCCCAAAAACGCCAGGGCAGAGAAACGGGTAAACAGGCCCAACACCAGCAGGATCGAGAACAGATGTTCCGAATAGGTCGCCATGTGGGCCGCCAGATCACTGGGAATCAACGGTAGCCGATATTCTTCGCGGAACAGGGAATAGGTGCCGTCGGAAACGTGAAGCAATCCATCAACCTTGGTTCGGGCTGACTGGAAGAATATCGCAGCGATCCCCAGTCGCGCCGTCAAGGCTATGAGATCGTCTGGAATAGCGCGGCTGGCAATCGCGCCGAATGCGCGGATCGGGTTTGACGTCATTGTACGGTCCTGACTGAAGTAAAAACGCCCTCGGCCACAAGGTCTGCAAACGACGTGGAGAGATCGAGCTGGGGCTCGGTGGAAAGCGCCGATAGCGCAGCATCGGCGAGGGTCTGACCGCCCGCGCAGGCGGCAAGGAACGCGACGCTGCCGCCACTGATCACCCTGTGCCGGGTGTCCAGACCTTGGCGTACGAACAGAAGTCCTTCCGGCTCTGGCTCCAGTTCAAAGTCGGCGATCGGCGTGCCGGGCGGCTGGAGGGCGCGCCAGAGACTGGGCGTGGTGTCCTCGAACAGGACGAACCGGGTCGCGGGGTGCAGCGTCAGGCCCAGCGCCGAAAAATCTTCCGGTTTCAGGGCCGCAACGTCTGATGCCTTTAGCGGCGCCGCGTCAGCCGCGAGGTGAGACTCGGTCCACAAGAGATCAAGCCCGGCCAGACCCGCAATAAACATCATGCCAGCCGCCGGAGGAAACCCTGTGAGCCACACCGGGAACGCCCCGCCATATCTCAGCAGCGACGCTTGTTCTGGAGGGTGATGTTCAGCGAAAACCGCAGCTGCGGCCGCCAGCCAGGCTGGTCCCACGACACGTTCTACGGTCGGAAACTGGGTCAACAGAGCGTCGACGCAGCCTTTGGCCATGGTGTTGCGGTAGACAGACAGTCCCGTTATCGCCGCCGGGCCTTCACACCAAGGGGTGATAGCCGAGAGGTCACCCGCAATGGCAGCCAGGAAGCTGTCGTGAAAATCGTCAGGCATCGACCGTCTCGCGGCTCAAGACCTGATGGGCGCGATCCCGTTCGGCCATCAGGATGTCAAAGGCTGGAACCGCGTCGTCGCGCTCAATCAAGGTGGGGCGGGAGCCGATGCGGTCAATCAGCCGGCTGTAGAGCGTCCAGACGGCCTCCGGGACCGGCGCGCCGTGCGTGTCGATCAGCAACGCCGGTCCTTGCCCTGCGTCTGCGGCATGTCCGGCCAGATGGATTTCACCCACGGCGGCGGCGGGCAGGGCGTCCAGGTATCCTTCAGCTGAGTAGCCGAGATTGTGCGCGCTGACATAGACGTTGTTCACGTCTACCAGCAATCCGCAGCCGGTCCGCTGGACAAGGGCCGACAGGAAGTCGACTTCGCCGAAATCATGTCCCGTCAACGGCAGATAGAGAGCTGGGTTTTCGATCAGGATCTTTCGGCCCAGCACCGACTGCATACGGTCGATATTGTCCGAAACACGCACCAGGGCCTGGCCTGTTCGCGGAAACGGCAGGAGATCGGGGGCATAGATCCCCTGCCGCATCGACCAGGCCAGGTGTTCCGAAATCAGCATCGGCTGGTATCGGTCGACGAGGCGCTTGAGGGCAGCGAGATGGTCCTCGTCGGGCGCCTCGTCCGCGGCCAGCGACATTCCGACGCCGTGGAGGGACAGCGGTTTGTCGCGGGCTATGGCGTCCAGCCAGGCCAGTCTGGGCCCGCCGTCGACCATATAGTTTTCCGGATGCACCTCGAACCAAAGGCCGTCCGCCTGACAGGCCAGAGCCTCCGCGTAGTGTTGCGGTTTCAGACCAAGGCCTGCGGTAGAGGACGGTGTCATGAGGTGAATCCGGACTTGCGGCGCTATCAGGCTTTCGGGGTCAGCGAGCCCATGCCCTTGGGAGTCTTGGTGGTGACGCAGGTGCCGACCGGCACTTCCTTGAACGCCTTGGCGTCGTAGTCGACCTTCGATGATCCGGCGCAGGTGGTCCCGGCCCCGGCCCGGCAGTCGTTCTCTCCTGCCAACGAGATGCCGAAGCATTTTTCCAGGGCGACCGGCTTCTTTGCCATCTTGTCCTGCGCCATGGCGGCGCCACCCATCAGGGCGAGAACAGCGGCAGCGGCGAGGGTCGATTGTACGGTTTTCATAGTCCGGAGCTCCAATTGCGACCGGCCTCATTGGCGCAGTCGAGAGCTAGTTCGCGGCATGGCCGACGCAGGTTACAGACATTGCGATTCTTTTCTCCGCGGCCTGGATGTAACGTTTCAGGGTCCGATACGAACTCGCTTCACATGGAGCCAAGGTGTTCCTAGACGTTGAGCCAAGGCTGAAAGCCCTGATGCTTCGCGCCCAGGCCGGCGACGGCGGGGCGTGGCGCGAGGTGCTGACAGTGCTGAACGCGCGTCTCACCGTCTATTTCACGCGCCGTCTGGGTGCGGATCACGTCTCGGAGGTGGAGGATCTGGTGCAGGAAACCCTGCTCGCCGTGCACAGACGCCGCATGACCTATGACATCACCCAGCCGTTCACGGCCTGGGCCTATGCCATTGCCCGCTACAAGCTGATCGACTTCTGGCGGCGCCACGGCGTGCGGCGCCATGTGCCCCTCGACGATGTCGCTGAGACCCTGTGGGTCGATGCCGCGCCCAGCGGTGAGATCCATACCGACCTGAATCGCCTGTTGGGCGGGCTGCCTGCCAGGCAGGAAAAACTGGTGCGCGGCGTACGGATCGAGGGCCTGAGCCTGGCCGAAGCCGGTGCGCGGCTTGGCATGACCGAAGGCGCGGCCAAGGTGTCGTTGCACCGTGCCCTGAAGGCCTTGATGGCAATGGTGGTCCCGCGTGGACACTGAAAAACTCATCGACGCGCTGAGCGCTGATCTAAGCCCCGCGCCAGCCGGTCAGGTCTCGCGCGGCCTTGGCGGCGTGGCGGCCGTGGGCGCGCTGGTGGCTGTGGCGCTGGTGGTCTGGTGGCTGGGCCTGAGGGCGGACCTGATGGACGCGATGCAGGGTCCGATGCTGTGGATCAAGGCGACCTATGCTGCCCTGCTGGGACTGGGCGGCTATCTGGCGCTGGAGCGTCTTTCGCGTCCAGCAGGATCGGGCCGCGTCGGCGTGCTGCTGGCCGGAGCGATCCTTGTGGCGTTGCTGGCCGCCGGGGTGTTTCAGCTGATGGCCACGGCACCGGGCGCACGGATGGAGCTCTGGATGGGCAATTCGGCGCGACGGTGCCCGGCCTACATCCTGGTGCTCGCGCTTCCGATTCTGGCCGGAACACTGCTGACCCTGCGCAGGTTCGCCCCGACCCGGCTGGCCATGGCCGGCGGGGCAGCCGGCTTGTTCGCCGGAGGCGTCGCCGCAACAGCCTACGGCCTGCACTGTCCCGAAACCTCGGTCGCCTTCCTCGCCACCTGGTACAGCCTGGGCGTCGCGCTCAGCGCCGGACTGGGCGCAGCGCTCGGGCCCCTGGCTCTACGCTGGCGTTAGACGCTCGCACCCACCCGGAACGCGGCCCCGGTCTTGGCCTTCACCTCGTCCAGCGTCACGCCCGGAGCCATCTCCAGCAGCGTCAGCGGCGACCTGCCCCGCGAGACGTCGAACACGCCCAGTTCGGTGACCACCAGATCCACCACCTTCTGACCCGTCAATGGCAGGGTACAGGCTTCAAGCAGCTTGGGCGCGCCGGTCTTTTCGGTGTGCTCCATCACCACCACCACGCGCTTGACGCCGGCCACCAGGTCCATGGCACCGCCCATGCCCTTGACCATCTTGCCAGGCACCATCCAGTTGGCGAGGTCACCATTGGCGGCCACCTGCATCGCCCCCAGAACGGACAGGTCGATGTGGCCGCCCCGGATCATGGCAAAGCTGTCAGCCGACGAGAAATAGGACGAGGCGTCCAGCTCGGTGATCGTCTGCTTGCCGGCATTGACCAGATCCGCGTCGGCCTCGCCCTCGAACGGGAACGGGCCCATGCCCAGCATGCCGTTCTCGCTCTGCAGCGTGACCTCCACGCCGGCCGGGATGTAGTTGGCCACCAGGGTCGGAATGCCGATCCCCAGGTTCACATAGAAGCCGTCCTGCAGCTCCTGTGCGGCGCGGGCGGCGATCTGTTCGCGGGTCCAGGCCATCAGACGTCCTCACGCTTGCGGGTGGTCAGCTGTTCGATGCGCTTCTCGTAAGCCGCGCCGCCGACCAGCCGGTCGATGTAGATGCCGGGTGTGTGGATGGCGTCCTTGTCCAGGTCGCCGGTCTCGACCAGAACCTCGACCTCTGCCGCCACAAATTTCGCGGCCGTTGCCATCATCGGATTGAAGTTCCTGGCGGTCTTTCGATAGATCAGGTTACCGGCCGGGTCGCCCTTCCAGGCTTTGACAATCGACAGGTCGGCGGTCAGACCGCGCTCCATCACATAGAGCTCGCCGTCGAACTCGCGCACTTCCTTGCCCTCGGCGACCAGGGTGCCGACCCCGGTTTTGGTGAAGAAGGCCGGGATGCCGGCACCACCTGCACGGATGCGTTCGGCCAGTGTACCCTGTGGGTTGAACTCCAGCTCCAGCTTGCCCGACAGATAGAGCTCGGCGAACAGCTTGTTCTCGCCGACATAGGAGCTGATCATCTTGGCGATCTGTCCGCCCGCCAGCAGGATGCCGAGGCCGAAGTCATCGACACCGCAGTTGTTGGACACGACCGTCAGGTCCCTGACGCCTGAGGCGCGGATCGCCGTGATCAGGGTCTCGGGGATGCCGCAGAGACCGAAACCGCCCGCCATGATGGTCATGCCGTCGAACAGCTGCCCTTGCAGCGCCTCGCCCGCGTCCTTGGAAATCTTGTTCGCCATGGCCGCCCCATACGCTGCTATCGGTCCGTTGAGAACCGCTGATGTTTGATATTCAATTGTTGTTGTCTTGTGACAAACGGGTCTCGATATCTAACTTGAAATCGGAGCTCAGATGCACACCGACAGCCTTCTGATCCAGGCGCTGGTCTATTTGTCTGCCGGCGTAATCTCGGTACCGATCGCCAAGCGATTGGGGCTGGGCTCGGTGCTGGGCTATCTGATCGCTGGCGCGCTGGTCGGGCCCTATCTGCTCAATCTGGTGGGTGAGGCGGGCGATGTGATGCGCTTTGCCGAGTTTGGCGTGGTGATCCTGCTGTTCCTGATCGGGCTGGAGGTGCGGCCCGCGTTGCTCTGGGAAATGCGCACCTCGATCTTTGGTCTGGGTATCGCCCAGCTGTTGGTCAGCGCCGCAGCTATAGGCGCGGTCGTCCTTCTCCTGGGCCTCGACTGGCGGGTCGCCCTGGCCGTGGGCCTGATCCTTGCGCTGTCGTCGACCGCCATCGTTCTGCAGAATCTGGAAGAGAAGGGGCTCCGGCAGGGACCCATCGGCCAGGCCGCCTTCGGGGTGTTGCTGTTCCAGGATCTGGCGGTCATTCCACTGTTTGCCCTGCTGCCGTTGCTGGCGGTGGGCGTTCCGGCCGTGACGGACGTGGGACACGCCGGCTTGCTCGGCGGATTGCCCGCCTGGGCGCGGGTGCTGGCCAGCCTGGCTGCGGTCGGTGGCGTGGTGTTCGGCGGTCGTTATCTGATCCGGCCGATCTTCCGGTTAATCGCGGCTGCCCGCCTGCGCGAGATTTTTACGGCCTCGGCGCTGCTGATCGTGGTGGCCGTCGCCGCCCTGATGGAACTGGTCGGACTGTCGCCGGCGCTGGGCGCATTTCTGGCGGGCGTGGTGCTGGCCGAAAGCGAATTCCGGCGCGAACTTGAGACCGATATCGAGCCGTTCCGGGGCCTGCTGCTGGGCCTGTTCTTCATCACCGTCGGCGCCGGTCTCAACTTTGCGCTGGTGGCCAGTGCGCCGGTGTTGATCGTGTCGCTGGCCATTGGTCTGATGGTGCTGAAGTTCCTGGCCATGTGGGGCGTCGGCCTGGCGTTCCGGCGCAACCGCCGCGACGCCGCCACCATTGCTGTCTCGCTGGCCCAGGGCGGTGAGTTCGCCTTTGTGCTGCTGGGATTCGTGCAGGGTGCCCGGGTGATGAGTGCCGAGCAGGTGGGCGTCGCCACGGCGGTGGTGGCGCTGTCCATGGCGCTGACGCCCATCGCCTTTGTTCTCTATGAACGGTTGGTGCTGAACCGCGCGCCTGAGCGGTCGGAACCCGAACGGCTGGATTTTGACCAACGCCCGCCCGACGCCATCGTTGCGGGCTTCGGCCGCTTCGGCCAGATCGCTACCCGTCTGTTGATGGCAAACGACTTCAAGGTCGTGCTGTTGGATAGCTCCATCGAGCAGCTTGAACTGATCCGCCAGTTCGGCTGGCGGGTCCACTACGGCGACGCCAGCCGCCTGGACCTGCTGCGCCAGGCCGGTGCCGAAAAGGCGCGACTGCTGATCGTGGCGATCGACGATCGCGACAAGGCCCAGGAGATCGTCGTGTCCGCCAAACAGGCCTTTCCGAATCTCACCGTCATCGCCCGGGCCTTCGACCGCCGCCACGCCTACGAATTGCTGGATGCCGGGGCCGACAGCGTGGAACGGGAGACCTACGAAGGGGCGCTGAACTTCGGACGCAAAGCCTTGCTGAAACTGGGCCTCTCCGAGCGCCGCGCGCTGAAGGCAGCGCTCATCTTCCGCGAGCAGGACAACGCGTTGTTCCAGCGCCTTCGTCCGGCCTACGGCCAAGTGGAGAGCTACATTGAGCAGTCGCGCGCGTCTCGCGAAACCTTCGAGCAGCTGGTGCGCGCCGAGATGCAGCGCGCCGACGATGAAGATGATGATGAAGACCCGGCCCCGGTTGGAGGCGCAAACGCTCAGGTGTAGGAAGTGCCTATGAGCCAGGCCCCGTCGCTGCAGGACAGCATCGAACCGATCTCCTTTGATCTCTATGCGAAGGACTTCCCCGCCTTTACGCAGCAGTTGGGCGACAGCTTTGCGCGCTGGGGCTTCGCGGTGATCTCCGACCACGGCATGGCGCAAGCCAAGGTCGAGGGTGCCATTGACCAGACCAGGGCCTTCTTCGCCCTGACAGAA
>JANORH010000007.1:0-2193 GCA_031415215.1 Alphaproteobacteria bacterium
CTGCCGACTGGCCTCCATCATAAATTCCGAGCGATTCTTGCCAAGTGCTGCTGCGGCGCGGTCGATCAGATCGCGGTCCCGAGGGGTGACGCGAAGGTTGATCAGCGACCGGCGCTGGGGGTCCTCTTGAAGTGTTATGGCGACCATTTCGCATTCTCCTGCGATGAACTGAACCCATATGTAAAGACAACGGCTTTACATTTCAACTGCCGAACGGAGACCAATCATGAAAACCCTCTCCCCCACACTGCAAGCCCATCTGGACGATGGCACGACCACGCTGTCTTGGTGCTGGCGGATTTCCCGCGCCGACGGCGTGACGCTGGGCTTCACAGACCACGATCAGATCCTAAAATTCGATGGCACAGATTTCGAGCCCGAAAGCGGATTCGCGGCCTCAGAGGTGCGATCCGGCTCCGACCTTTCTGTCGACGCCCAAGACGCCGAGGGTGTGTTGACCTCGGATCGGATCACCGAAACCGATATTGTCGATGGCCGTTGGGACGCGGCTCAGGTTGAGCTTTGGCGGGTGAACTGGGCGGATACCAGCCAGTGCGTCTTGTTGCGATGTGGTGCGGTCGGTCAAATCCGGCGCGGGCGGATGGCGTTCGTGGCCGAAGTCAGATCACTGGCGCATGTGCTGGGCCAGACGGTGGGACGGACGTTTCAGTCCAGTTGCGATGCAGCGCTGGGCGACGCACGCTGCCGGATCGATCTGGAAAATGCCAAATACAAAGGCAACGGCCTTGTTACCGACCTGCTGCGCGACCGCGCATTCATGGCATCCGGCTTGGCGGGTTTCGCTAAGGGCTGTTTCACGTCTGGCACCATCACCTGGATTAGCGGCGCAAATGCCGGGCGCATCACCGAAGTGTTGGCGCATGATCTCGCGGGCAGCATTGCCACGCTGACCCTGCTGGAAGCGCCGGTGCGCGCCATTGCAGCGGGCGACAGCTTCATCGCGCGGGCGGGCTGCGACAAGCGCCTGACCACTTGTCGGGCGAAATTCGCCAATACCGCCAACTTTCGCGGCTTTCCGAACATCCCCGGCCAGGATGCGGTGCTGCGCTATGCCAGCCGGGACGGCAGCAATGAAGGAAACGTGCTGTGACCGCCGCTGATCCTGATCTCGTCGTCGCAGTCGCGCGTAGCTGGCTCGGCACGCCCTACCATGATCAGGCCAGCCTGCACGGGGTTGGCTGCGATTGCCTTGGCCTCGCACGCGGCGTCTGGCGCGAGGTAGTTGGGGCAGAAACCTTCCCGATCCCACCCTACAGCCGGGATTGGGGCGAGACCGGGCCGCGCGAAGTGCTGGCAGAGGGCGCGCGCCGCATGATGCCGGAGATCGCGCTGGCGGACACCGGTCCTGGCGCACTGATCCTGTTTCGCATGACCCCGCACGCCATCGCGAAGCATGTCGGCATTCTGACCGGGCCTGACAGCTTCATCCATTCCTACGAACGCCTTGGCGTCGTCGAGGAAGTCCTGACCCCGACTTGGCGGCGGCGCATCGCATTTGCCTTCCTATTTCCGCGCTCGAACAGCATCTGAGATTTTCATCATGGCAACTCTTATTCTCGGTGCCGTCGGCTCCGCGATTGGCGGCGCTTTCGGCGGTGCCATCCTCGGCTTTTCCGGGGCCGCCATCGGCGGGTTCATCGGATCCACGATCGGCTCGGTCGTCGACAACTGGATCGTCTCGTCGCTTGCACCCGCCCAGCGCATCGAGGGCGCACGGCTGGACAGCCTGCGGATTACCTCTTCCACCGAAGGGGCCGTGATCCCACGGCTTTATGGCCGGATGCGGATCGGCGGCAACATCATCTGGGCCACGGATTTCCGCGAAGAGACCCGAACGACCAGCCAAGGCGGCGGCAAAGGTGGCGGTGGCGGCAAGGTCACAACGACCGAATACCTCTACTTCGCCTCCTTCGCGGTCGCCCTCTGTGAAGGCCCGATCACCGGAATTGGCCGGGTCTGGGCCGATGGCAAAGCGATGGACATGACCGGCGTCACCTGGCGCTGGTATCCGGGCGACGAGGTGCAGGCCGCCGATCCGTTCATTTCGGCCAAGATGGGCGTAGTCAACACGCCAGCCTATCGCGGCACTGCATATGTGGTTCTGGAGGAGTTGGACCTCACTCCCTTCGGCAATCGCCTGCCGCAGATTTCCTTCGAGGTATTCCGGCCGCT
>JANORH010000008.1:0-26271 GCA_031415215.1 Alphaproteobacteria bacterium
GGGCTTGACCCGGCCACCCACGCGGCGGCGCGGTGAGCATGGGTGGCCGGGTCAAGAGCCCGGCCATGACGATCAGAGGAGATCAGTCAACCCCGCTCACCCCTTCTCAACGAAACTGTCGATGACCTTCTTCTCGCCCGCCTTGTCGAAAGCCACAGTCAGTTTGTTGCCCTCGACGCCGCGCACCGTGCCGTAGCCGAACTTGATGTGGAACACGCGGTCGCCGCGGGCGTAGTCGCTGGCCGCAGACCCGGCCGAGGTGGCGACCAGACGGCCGTCGCCTTCGATCACAGGTTGGCGTCCGGGGTGGCTGCCCTTGTAGTTGGAGGCCTGGGCGCGGCGCCAGCCGGGTGAGGAATACCCGGTGCCGAACGACGGGGTCTCGTCCCAACGGCTGCCGTGCTGCTGCATGCCGGGCCCGCCGCCGTAGTAGCCGGTCTCGGAGGACGCCTCGACGTTGGCAATCGGCATCTCATCGACAAACCGGCTGGGAAGCTGGCTGGTCCAGCGGCCATAGACCTGCCGGTTGGCGGCGAACGAGATGCGCGCCTCCTCGCGGGCCCGGGTGATGCCGACGTAAGCGAGGCGCCGCTCTTCCTCGAGCCCCTTTTCGCCGCTCTCATCCATGCTGCGCTGGGAGGGGAACACCCCTTCTTCCCAACCCGGCAGGAACACCAGCGGGAATTCCAGCCCCTTGGCCGAGTGCAGGGTCATGATCTGCACCGCATCGGCCTGGGGCCCCCGATCCAGATCCATCACCAGCGAGACATGCTCCAGATAGGCCTGAAGGGTCTCGAAATTGGCCATCGACTGGACCAGTTCCTTCAGGTTCTCCAGACGGGTCTGGCTGGTCGGGCTTTTGTCCAGACGTAGTGCGTCGGTGTAGCCGCTCTCCTCCAGCACCTGCTCCATGATCCGGGCGTGCGCGGTTCGCTCGCTCTCGGCGCGCCAACGGTCCAGATCGCGCAGGAAGTTGGACAGGCTGGTGCGCGTACGCGCCGCCAGTTCATCGGTCCGCACGAGTTCGCGTGCTGCGGTGGCCGCCGACACGCCGTTCAGACGTGCCATCTGCAACAGCTTCTGCACCGTGGTCTCGCCGATGCCGCGCTTGGGCACATTAACGATCCGCTCAAACGCCAGATCGTCTTCGTCGGAGTTGATCAGCCGCAGATAGGCGTGCGCATCGCGGATCTCTGCGCGCTCGAAAAAGCGCGGGCCGCCCACCACCGTGTAGGGGATCTGCAGCATCACGAACCGCTCTTCAAACGCCCGCATCTGGAACGAAGCGCGGACCAGAATCGCCATGTCGCGGAACTTGCGGGGGTCCTTTTCGGTCGAGCCTTTTTTCGCGCGTTCGATCTCGTCTGCGATCAGCCGGCTCTCGGCCTCGCCATCCCAGACCCCGCGCACGACGACCTTCTCGCCGCCGTTCTGCTCGGTCCACAAGGTCTTTCCCAGCCGGCCCTTGTTGGCGGCGATCAGGCCAGAGGCGGCGGCCAGGATGTGACTGGTGGAGCGATAGTTGCGCTCCAGCCGCACCACTTTCGCGCCCGGAAAATCCCGCTCGAAGCGAAGGATGTTGTCCACCTCGGCCCCGCGCCAGCCATAGATCGACTGGTCGTCATCGCCCACGCAGCACAGGTTCTGGCTCTTCTGCGCCAGCAGCCGCAGCCACAGGTACTGGGCGACGTTGGTGTCCTGATACTCGTCCACCAGCAGATAGCGGAACCGGCCGTGGAACTCGGCCAGGATTTCCGGGTGCGTCGTGAAGATGGTCAGGTTGTGCAACAGCAGGTCGCCGAAATCGCAGGCGTTCAACGTGCGCAGCCGCTCCTGATAGAGCCGGTACATCGCCTGGCCCTTGTTGTTGGCAAAGTGAGCGTTCTCGGCCACCGGCAGCTGATCAGGCCGCCAGCCGCGGTTCTTCCAGTGGTCGATCAGCCCGGCCAGCGCCTTGGGCGTCCAGCGCTTGGTGTCGATGTTCTCGGCTTCCAGCACCTGCTTGATCAGCCGTTCCTGATCGTCGGTGTCGAGGATCGTGTAGTTGGACTTCAGGCCCACCAGTTCGGCGTGGCGGCGCAGGATCTGGGCGGCCACCGAGTGGAATGTGCCCAGCCAGCGCAGCCCCTCAGACGACGGCCCGATGATGGCGGCGATCCGCTCGCGCATCTCCCGCGCGGCCTTGTTGGTAAACGTCACGACCAACAATTCCCAGGGCTTGGCCCGCCCCGTCGCCAGGATGTGCGCCAGCCGCGTGGTCAGCACCTTGGTCTTGCCCGTGCCTGCGCCCGCCAGCACCAGCACCGGTCCATCGACAGCCTCGACGGCGGCGCGTTGTTCCGGGTTCAGGCCCGCGAAGTAATCGGCAGGCCGCGCATCAGCACGTGCGAGGTCGCTGATACGGGGGGCGGGCAGGTCGGGGGATTCGGATGGCGACATGAAGTTTCGCTTAGCATGTTGCGACAGGTACGGCAGCTTCACGTTCGCGGTGCGTTCTGACCGAACGAATCTTAGAATCGGACGGGGCGGCAAGACTTCTTTGCCCAACCTCGACGTGGAGGTTCCTTGAAAAAGCCACCGCGACGGTGCCATGGTCCGGTGCCACACAGTTTTACGGCGTTAGTGTGAGTTTCCCGACGGACTCTGAAGTACTCCTGCTGCTGGTTGAGTTGCTTGAATTCTCGGTAAACTGGGGCTCCGCCACCCAGCCTGTGAACGGCAGCAAGCGCTTTCCAGAAACGGTTCTTCCATCGTTTGTTGGTGGTCTTCAGTCGCGGCACGTCCAGCGTCGTCTTTCGAGCCAGATCCCGGCAAGTGGCACCGGATCCGAGCATGCTTAGGTCGCGGAGCAGCCGGCAACAATACTCTATCCTCCATAAGTTCGTCATGGCCGACACAAGGTCGGCCATGACGTTCAAACCAGACCAGCCGTTTGACGCCATAGCGGCTGGTGAAGCCGTCGATCACTCCCTCCCGGTGCTGCGTCACCCGGTTCACCAGATCGCTGGTTATCCCAACATAAAGTGTCCCGTGTTTGCGGCTGGCCATGATGTAGACCACGCTCATCGGAGGGAAGCATACCCCAACGCGGCCACCCGGCACGCCGACGCCAGCGCCCGCTCGCCTCGACTCCGGTCGATGCTCAGGATCAACCCGGCCAGGCTCGGCCCCCGCGCCGCTGCCATTGCCTCCAGTACCGCCCAAAATTCGGGCTCCAGCGCGATGGAGGTCGCGTGGCCGGCGAGCAGGACGGAGCGCTTTTTCAAGGCAGGCATGGGCATCTGTTTACCTGCTTTTTGATAAACTCAAATCGCCTCTTGAAAAAAGATGACGGGGGCGTCATCTTTAACGACAGACGCTTGACCCAGGGATATCTTCCGATGGCCATGACCGCAGACGCCGCCGATTTCGGCGCTGAACCCAAACCCCAGGCGCCCAGGTTGGAGTGGGGTGCCGCCTGGCGCGCGCTGCAACGGTTGCTGAAGGACAAGGAAGACACGCTCGCGGTGTTCGAGATCATGCGTGCGCTGAGCGGCACCTCGATCGCCAAGGGCTATCAGCGGTTGTTGAACTCTCCGGGAGGGGGTCGCATCGCCTATGAGCGCCAGGAGTTCGCCGCGAAGCTGATGGACGACGCCTGGCTGGACAGCCTGCCGACCGGCAGCGTCGGGGCCGCCTATCGGGAGTTCATCCGCACCGAACAACTCTCCGCCGATGGTCTGGTGGAAATCAGCCGCGACGGTGGCGAGCAAATCGACGAACCCCACCCCTACGCGTGGTTCGGACGCCGCACCCGTGATGTGCACGACATCTGGCACATCCTGTCGGGATATCACCGCGATGCCCTGGGTGAGGCGTCTCTGGTGGCCTTCTCTTACGCCCAGACCCGCAGTCTGGGCTGGGCCTTCATCGCCTTTGGTGCGGCCTCAACGGCACGCAAGTCAGAGTACCCGATGGTGAAGGCGATCTGGCAGGGCTACCAGCGCGGCAAGGCCGCTGCATGGCTGCTGGGTCAGGACTATGAGCGCCTGATGTCAGAGCCGCTGGAGGCCGCGCGTCGGCGTCTGAACATCACCCCGGCGACCATCTACGAAGCGATCCCCGCCCACATCCGCGACGGGGCGGTACCGGTACCGGTCGCGGCGTAGCGGCTACACCCACCGCCGCCTGAGCCAGATCACCGGTCCGCTGAGTGCCAGCAGGATCGCCAGGCCCGCGAAGATATCGTTCAGCCATTTGAACTGCTCGTGGAAGATCACCCCGGCATGGATGTCGGCCATGAAGAGATAGAGTGTGGTCCCGGACACAGCGTCCTTGAATTCCACGCCAGCCTTGCCGTAGGCGGGCGCGCCATCGCGGGCGGTATAGAAACCGCGACTGCTCTTGACCAGCCACTGGTCGCCCTGGCGTGCAGCGCCGGTGATCCCTGTGGGAGGGCCTTTCAGCGTCTGCCAGCGGTCGCCGTCGTCGTGTTGCACGATGTTGCGGTCGCCGCCTCTGCCCACGAAGACGCTGTCGTCGATCCGGAACAGGTTGGCGCCCGCCATGCCGGACGGATCAGGGATGGCCGGCTCCATGCGCCAGGTGCGGCCGTTGTCGCGTGACCCCAGCACGCCGAAGCGTGACGAGATCGACAGTCGGCCTGGTTCCCCCGGCCAGGCCACCACGGCGTCGATCTCGCCGTTCAGATTGCTGGCCTGATAGGCGGGCGGCAGCGAGGCGCGGCTGACCATCCAGCCCTTGGTGGCGTCAATAAACCCGTAGATGTGATTGAGCGGAAAGGCAGTGGCGGCAATGTAGAGGATCGGCAGCGTCGCGATCAGGCCCACCAGTGGTCCATGCGATCGGAACAGCCATTTCACCGCGCCTTTTCGTGCGGGCAGGGTCAGGCCCATGGCCTTGCCGTTACGCTTGATCAGCCAATAGGAAAAACCGCTCAGCGACAGCACGATGATGGCGATGCCGGCGAAATCGTTCAGCCAGATCGACCCGCCGCCTGCCAGCAATCCGCGCCCGAAGTGGATCTCGCGGACGAATGTGTTGAACGGCACGTTCGGCGTCAGGCCCGAGACCTTGTCACCCCGGTCAATCTTCGTCACAGCACCCGACTGCTTGTTGATGGTCAGCAGTTCGCTGTGATGGCGGGCCGCCACCAAAGTGGTGTCGTCATGGCCGGGGCTGATCGACGTCAGGTGCTGCCCTTTCAGCGCAATGCGCCGCGCCGAAGCACCGTCGGGCGCAAGTGTCCAAAGGCCATCGTCCGTGGCCATGTAGACGCCTGCGAAACTGTCCCGCGCAGACCCGGCGAACCCGAACAGCTGGGGCTGACCCGACAGACCCTGGAACGTCACCTTCTTCCAGGTCTGACCCTTGTCCGAACTTAACCAGGTTCCGCGTTCCGAGCCGCCTACGATGGTGGCGGGGGTGGCCACGACGTGGCGCATGACGGTGCCGGGAACCAGGCGATTGATCTGCTTGGAGGTCCAGGTCGTGGGCACGCTGTTCTGGCTCAACCAGCGCCATTCGTGATGATCAAGCAGGACCCCGGTGACGCCCAGAACCAGCAGCCAGGCGCAGGCCACCAGTCCGGCATATTTGTGAATGGTCCAGAAGATCCGGTGGGTATGGACGTCGATCATCAACCGCAACCTGCTGCAGGGGTGGGCGGCACGCCTTGCCAGGATATTTGTCCGGACAAGCTACGGGCTTGCCTGAACAGGTGTCAATCCGGCCTGCCGCCGCCAGATCGGTGGGGGCTTGATTTGTCCGGACAAATCAGTGAAAGTTTCCTCAAGAGTCGGCTTGCAACGCAAGACATCCCCGGGGGGAAGCATGAAGAAATCTGTCGGAACGCCCATCGCGATCCTGTTCCTGAGCGCCGCGACGTCGGCGTACGCCCAGACGGCACCTGCGGGGGCCACAGCGGCCTCAGACAATGCGGTCGACGAGGTCGTCGTTACCGCCCGCAAGCGCGAGGAGCGGCTGCAGGACGTGCCGCTGACGATTTCGGTGGTCAGCGGCGAGGCCATCGCCCGCGCCAATCTGGTCAATGTCTCGGACCTGGCCGCCCAGACCCCTGGCTTCTCGTTCCGCCAGGGCTTTGGACGCACGGGCGGCGGCGGTGGAGCAGGTGTGCGGCCGTCTGTGCGCGGCATGTCGTCGGTGGTGGGCGCGCCCAACGCCGCGTTCTTCGTCGACGGTATTTTCGTGTCGGACAACATCTCCAGCTACCAGCTCGACAATCTGGAGCGGGTAGAAGTCATCAAGGGGCCTCAGTCTGCCCTGTTCGGGCGCGGCACCTTCGCCGGGGCCATCAACTATGTGACCCGCAAGCCGACCAATGAACTGTCAGGGCGTATCAAGGTCACAGCGGGCCAGTATGACAACCTGGAGGTCTCAGGCTTCATCTCGGGTGCCATCATCAAGGACGTGTTGCTGGTTGAGTTGAACGCCCGCAGCTATGAATTCGGTGGCGACTACATCAATGGCGACGGCGGCAAGCGCGACCTGGGCGACCAGCGCAGCAAGAACTATGGCGGTCGGGTGTTCTTCAATCCGATCAAGAACCTCGAGATCGTCGGAAACTTCAGCTACAGCCGCGACGAGGACAAGGGCTACATCTACGGCTTCCAGGGGTCGGGCAAGAACAACTGTTTTGCGCCGCCGCTGATAGCTCCGCTCGGAACGACACCACGCACCCTGACCAATCGCCGAGGTTTTTTCTGCGGCGAGATCGGTATCCTGCCCAGCTACGCCTATAACAACGACGCGATCGAGGCGGCCGGCTATCACGGGTTGGACCGGAAATTCTATCGCAGCAATGTCTCGGCGACCTGGTCGACTGACAGCGGTTTCAGCCTGACGTCGATCACCGCCTTCAACTCCAACAAGAGCATCACCGGCCAGGACAACGCCCTGGTGCCCAGCGTGAATCCCAGTTTCACCGTCGACGGCTCCAGCACCAGCGACTTCAGTCAGGAACTCCGGCTCCAGTCGCCACAGGACCAGCGCATTCGCGGCATGGTCGGCGGCTATTACTATCGCGAGAACGTTCGCGAGGGCTTCAGCGTCAACACCGCCAACAACACACGCCGACCTGTCGACAGCGCCGACGGCGTGCGCAGCCGGTCGGTGTTTGGTCTGGTCGAAGGCGACGTCAGTGACGCCCTGACGCTCAGCGCCGAAGCGCGGTATCAATCCGAGCGGATCCTGGGGTCTACCGAAGTGGTCGGCGTCGCCGGCAGTCCCGCGCCCGCGCCGACGGCGCTGCGGGAAGTCAAGTTCAATACCTTTCTGCCGCGGGTGACCGCCCGCTACGAGGTCAACCCTGACCTGACGCTGCATGCCTCGGCGGCCAAGGGCAACAAGCCCGGCGGCTTCAACAACTTTCCGACCGATGCGATTGCAGCAGACATCGCCCTGTTCAACCTGGCGGGCTTCGATGTCTTTGACGAAGAAAGCGCCTGGAGCTACGAAATCGGAGCCAAAGGCCGCATCGGCGGTTGGATTAACTATGCGGTCGCGGCCTATTATACCGACTGGTCACATCAGCAACTCAGTCGCGGCGAGCCCTACACTCGCTTGAATGGCACGTCCAACAGCGTCGTGTTCATCCAGAACGCCGGCGCTTCGGAGATCAAGGGTTTCGAAGTCGATTTTTCCGGCAAGCCGACCGATTGGCTCTATCTGCGCGCGGCCTACACCCTGGCCGACGCCAAATTCACCCGCTTTTTCGACGACACCACCCAGGAAATCTACGACACGGATGGTCGCCCTGCGTTCCTGCGCGGCGGTGCCCGCAACCCTCTGGACGTCGACACCACCGAGGGCGGTGACGTCAGCGGCAACCGCCTTCCCCAGACGCCGACCCACCAGTTCGTTTTGACCGGTGAAGTCAACAAGACCCTGATGAACGATCTTGAGTTCACGGCGCGCGCGGACCTGTCCTATGAATCCAAGCGTTACAGCCAGGTGGACAATCTCAACTGGGCTGGGGACAGCTTCAACCTGAACGGTAGCGTCGGCGTGCGGCGAGGCAACTGGGATTTCTCGGTCTTCGGCCGCAACCTGTTGCAGGACCGGACGCCGCTGGTGGTGACGCGACTGCTGGACTTCAGCAAATTCATTAACCGCATCAATCCGCTCACTGGCCTGCCCCAAACCACATTCTTCCGTGATTTCTCCATCTCGGCGCCGCGCAAGCGTCAGATCGGGGCGTCGGCCAGCTACAAGTTCTAAAGTCGCCAACAGCGCCATCCCGGTTTCACGAAAACTGGGATGGCAATTGAGATGTGCGTGGGCTCAGTCCTCGCGCTTCTTGTCGTCCAGGGCGCGCCGCGCACGCTGGGCGTCGAGCGTCTCAACGATCTTCTGAACCTTGGTCAGCCCGAAGCGAACCCGGTTCTCCGCCGCCTTGACCTTGCCGTTGACGCGCGCTCTGGCCTTGCGGGCCTTGTTGAGATTGATCAGTTCCGTCATCGCTCGAACCCCTGAACGCAGCGCCCTGTCTGCGCCGATTTTCCGATCAAAGTAAGCAACCAGCAAGCTTCGCTTGAGCAACCTTCTGCGCATTCGCCGGTTTAGCTGATCCCCGATCAAACAGGAGATCATCATGATCCAGGCCTCTGAAATTCGCGAACATATGGAAGTTATCGGCTCCGATGGCGGTCATGTCGGCAAAGTTGACCATGTGATGGGCACGGATATCGAACTGGCGAAATTCGACCTCGGTTCGGGCTTCAAACACCACCTGATCCCGATGACCTGGGTGGAGAAGATCGCCGACGACAAGGTCTGCCTCAACATCACAAAAGACGCCGCCAAGTCTTCCTGGCGCGAAAAAGTTTAATCTCGGGCGAATGCTCCGCCGCCTGTCTCGGGCAGGCAGCGGAGCACCTCCATCGAAGGTGGCTATTTCCGATGATAGGTCAGCGCCATCGCGATGCAGTGCTTAAGGGCCGCCTCGGAGGGCACGGCTCGCGTCGAGAGGACTACCGCGCGCTGGCCCTCGAACACAAAAGCGTCCGGGTAGAGCAGCCGATACCTGCCCATCAGCGTCGTCTTGCAGTTCACGTACATCGCGTAACGATCAACCGAGCCCTTGATCGCATCGATGCGGAGGGTCGTTCCCGTGCGCGGCCTCGCGGTCAGATAGGCGGGTTGGCCCCAACGCAGCGCTTCGACAATCTCGCCCACATCGGCCTCAGCCGCTGTCTCAAGGATCAGTCGCCGCAGCTCAAACAATGCCTTGCGCAGGGCCGGCGGATAGGCGTCGAAGACCGCGCCCACCTTGGGATCCAACGGGGCCACAGCCTCTATTTCACATTGGCGCAGAAGCGCTGGATGCGCTGGCAGGCGTCTTCCAGCACGCTGTTGGCCGTCGCGTAGCTGATCCGGAAGTGGGGCGAGAGTCCAAAGGCCGCGCCCAGCACCACAGCCACGCCCTCGGTCTCCAGCAGCTCGACACAGAAGTCAGCATCATTGCCGATCACCTTGCCCGACGGCGCGGTCTTGCCGATCAAACCCTCGACCGACGGATAGACGTAGAACGCGCCTTCCGGCGTCGGGCACTGGATGCCGTTGGCCTGGTTCAGCATCGAGACCACCAGGTCGCGTCTGCCTTCAAACAGCTTTGCGTTGGGCTTGATGAAGTCCTGCGGCCCGTTCAGCGCCTCGACCGCCGCCCACTGCGAGATAGAAGACGGGTTTGAGGTCGTCTGGCTCATCACCTTGGCCATCGACTTGATCAGAGCTTCCGGTCCGGCCGCATAGCCGATCCGCCAGCCGGTCATCGCATAGGCCTTCGACACACCGTTCATGGTCAGCGTCCGCTCATACAACGCCGGTTCCACCTGCAGAATGGTGGTGAATTCGAAGTCGCCGAACACCAGGTGTTCGTACATGTCGTCGGTCAGGACCCAGACCTGCGGGTGACGCAGCAGCACATCGGCCAGCGCTCGCAGTTCGGCCCGCGTATAGGCAGCGCCCGACGGGTTTGACGGGCTGTTCAGGAACACCCAGCGGGTCCGGGGCGTGATCGCCGCTTCCAGGCCCGCAGCGTCCAGCTTGAAGCCGGTCGCCACCGACGTGGGCGCCGCCACCGGCTGGCCGCCCGCCAGCAACACGATATCCCAGTAACTCACCCAGTAAGGCGTCGGGATCACAACCTCGTCGCCGGGGTTCAGCGTCGAGATCATGGCGTTCCAGATCACCGGCTTGCCGCCGGGCGATACGTTGACCTGACTTGCCTTGTAGGTAAGCCCGTTTTCCCGCTGGAACTTGGCGACGATGGCGTCCTTCAGCTCCGGGATGCCGTCGACGTTGGTGTATTTGGTCTTGCCCTCGCGGATCGCCTTGATGGCGGCTTCCTTGATGTTGTCCGGGGTGTCGAAGTCGGGTTCACCGGCGGCCAGCCCGATCACGTTTTTGCCCTGCGCCTTCAGCTCACGGGCCTTGGCGTCGGCGGCCAGGGTGGCGGATGGCTTTACGCGGGCAAGCGCGTCGGATTCCCGGAACATGGGGGAGAACTCCCGGCTGGGGTTGGTGAGACGGCGCGGGGTTTAGCCCATGCTGCGGCGCACGCCTACCCGTTGACGAAGGCCACTTGCCTTGACCTGGCCCCATGAACACGCGACCCCTGCGCCGGTGATGCGCCGCCTCCTATCGTTCCTGACGAACCTCGATGCCCAGGCATGGCGCACGCTGGCGGTGTCATTTGTGCTGTTTGGCGGCGTGGGCATTGTCTTCGTCTTTGGGGCTCAGGTGTTCGGCGTCGACAGCGAGCGTACGCTCGAGGGCTGGCTGGGCGCCGCGCGTGGGCCGTGGTCTCTACCCTTGGCGGTGGCCGCGTTTGCAGCCCTGGCGTTCGTCGGGACCCCTCAAATCGTGCTGATCGCCGCCGCTGTTGTGGCTTTCGGGCCAGCGCTGGGCTCTGCTTACAGCTGGATCGGGACCATGGTCTCGGCGCTGGTAGGGTTTCAGCTGGGTCGAACGGCTGGCGCACGAACGCTGGAACGGGTCTCTGGCGAAAGTGTGCGCCGGTTCATGCGCCTGGTAGGCCGGAATGGATTTCTGGCCAGCCTGATTGTGCGGCTGGTGCCCTCGGCACCCTTCATCGTGGTGAACATGGCGGCGGGGGTGACGCCCATGCGGCTGCGGGATTTCGTGGCCGGGACCGCCATCGGCATCGTGCCAAAGATCGTCCTTACGGCCTTTGCCGGAGCCTCGATCACGCGCCTGATGCGCGGCGAACTGGGCCGCGATGCCCTGTTGCTGATGCTGATCGCGACCCTGTGGCTGGTCATCGGCTGGTTTGCGCGGGGCTGGCTGCGGCGTCGCGAGGCTGACAACGGTCCCGACGCTGGATAATCTACCCGTGAGAGGCCCCATGACCCGACACGTGACCGTCGAACTGACCGAAGCCCAGGCAGCGGTCCTCGACTCCGAGGCCGCCCGCGAGGACTTGCCCGTCGAAACCATCGTTACCGCCCTGATCCAACGCCAGGTCGAGTACGACACCTGGTTCCGGGCCGAGGTGCAGCAGGAATTGATGGCGCGGGCCGCGGGACGTTGAGGCTCGAATGGTCGGTATCGGCGAAAGTCGATGCCGCCGCGATCCAGGAGTACATCGCGGCCGACGATGTTGCGGCGGCTGGACGCGTGCGCGCGGATCGAAGCAGCGGCAGAGCAGTTGCTCGCCCAGCCACTTATGGGCCGGATTGGGAAGGCTAAAGCTACGCGGGAGTGGGTTGTGACCCGTAGCCCTTACATATCGATCTACCGCGTGACGCCAGAGGCCGTGGAGGTGCTTCGTGTGATGTATGGCGCTCAGCGGTGGCCGCCTGAATAAGCCAGGGTTTGGCAAAATTCTTGCTCGCAGAGGCGTGTTGCCGCGCCCCCGACGCAACAAGCTTGCGGCGCAGCCCCCGTTTCGATACATAACCTCCCATGTGCACGGGGCCCAACAGCCTGCTACTTCTCTCGCTGGGGCTTAGCCGCCCCTGGGCGCCTCTCTAGGCACGCGCATGTTCGCGGCCGGGCGAGCCAGGGGTCCCTAACCTCCGCCCCACGATCAAAACACCGCGAAGAGATCTAGTCCCATGACCGACCCTGCAAACGAATCCGTCCCGGCCCCGTCCGACCGCGTCATCGTTTTCGACACCACCATGCGCGATGGCGAGCAGTCGCCCGGCGCCTCGATGAGCCACGACGAAAAGCTCGAACTGGCCAAGATCCTGGAGGACATGAAGGTCGACGTCATCGAGGCCGGTTTCCCGATTGCCTCCAACGGCGACTTCGAGGCGGTCCGCGCCATTTCCGGCATCATCACCGAGAGCGTGGTCTGTGGCCTGGCCCGCGCCGGGATGGCCGACATTGATCGTTGCGCCGAGGCGATCAAAAAGGCCAAACGCGGCCGGATCCACACCTTTCTGTCTACCAGCCCCAGCCACCGCGACCACATCCTGCACGCCAGCCAGGAAGACATCCTGGAGATGATCACCAAGTCGGTGACGCACGCGCGCAATCTGTGCGGTGATGTGGAATGGTCGGCCCAGGATGCCACCCGGACCGAGCCTGACTTTCTGCGCCGCTGCGTGGACGTCGCGATCAAGGCCGGGGCCGGCACCATCAACCTGCCCGACACGGTGGGCTACAGTTTTCCTTCCGAATACGGCGACATGTTCCGCGACATCATCGAGAACGTCGAGAACGCCGATACAGTGATCTTCTCCACCCATTGTCACAACGATCTGGGTCTGGCCGTCGCCAACAGCCTGGCCGGCGTCCAGGGCGGCGCGCGGCAGGTCGAATGCGCCATGAACGGCATCGGCGAACGGGCCGGCAACGCCGCGCTGGAAGAAATCGTCATGGCGCTGAAGGTGCGCGGTGACCACCTGCGTTTCCATACCGGCATCGAGACCCAGCACATCACCCGGGCCAGCCGCTATGTCTCTGCGATCACCGGCTTCCCGGTCCAGTTCAACAAGGCCATCGTCGGCAAGAACGCTTTTGCGCACGAGAGCGGCATCCATCAGGACGGGATGCTGAAGGACCGCGGCACCTACGAGATCATGCAGCCCGAGGACGTGGGGCAGGGCGCCTCCAATCTGGTGATGGGCAAACACGCCGGTCGTGCCGGTTTCCGCGAAAAGCTGCGCACCCTGGGCTATGAGCTGGGCCAGAACGCGCTGAACGAGGCCTTCCAGCGTTTCAAGGATCTGGCCGATAAGAAGAAGCACGTCTTCGACGACGACATTGTGGCTCTGGTGGACGACGCCCTGGCCAACGGCGCCGACCGTGTCCAGGTCAAGCACCTGCGCGTCATCGCTGGCACCGAGGGGCCGCAGCAGGCCTTTCTGACGGTGACCATCGAGGGCGAGGAAAAATCCGCGAACGCCACGGGCGACGGCCCGGTGGACGCGGTGTTCAATGCGATCCATGCGGTGATCCCTCACGAGGCGATCCTGCGGCTGTTCCAGGTGCATGCGGTGACCGAGGGCACCGACGCCCAGGCCCAGGTCTCTGTGCGTCTCGAAGACGACGGCCGCATCGCCACGGGCCAGGCCGCCGACACCGACACGCTGACCGCCTCGGCCCAGGCCTATATCAACGCGCTCAACAACCTCTTCGCGCGCAAGGAAAAGACCGCCCCCGGCAAGGTCGCCAGCGGGTTCTAGGAGCTTTTCCCTCCCCTTCATGGGAAGGGACAGACCGCGCAGCGGTCACGGTGGGGAGACCTGCCTCAGTTGCTGCGCCTGAACGTGATTCCCCACCCGCTCGCCACCGGCGAGTTGCCCCTCCCCAGGGAGGGGTGGGAAAGGTCCCTCGTAATGCTCTGGATTGTCCTCGCCGCCGCCGCCGCGCCCCTGCAGGTGGCGCGAAACGCCATGCAGCGAGGGCTGGTCGGCGACGCCGGGCCGTGGGGCGCGACGCTTGTGCGCTTCTTGTTTGGCCTGCCCTTCTCGATCGCAATCTTCGGGGTGATGTCGCTCCTGACCCCGGACGCGGCACCCGACCCTTCGGTGCGGTTCTGGATTGCCGTCGTGCTGGGAGCGATCAGTCAGGTTGCGGCGACCGGCGCACTGCTGATGGCTATGCGCAGCTCGGGCTTCGCGGTGGCGATCATGCTGCAGCAGTCGTCCCTGCCCATCGCCGCCATACTGGGATGGGTGGTGCTCGGCGATGCGCTGGGTGCACCCGCCTGGTCGGGCGTCGCTATCGGGACCGTCGGATTGCTGGTGCTGTCGTGGCCTGGACAGGGGCAGGCCAGAGCGGACCTGCCCGGCAGTTTGATGGGGCTGGCTGCGGGAGCCAGTTTTGCCATCGCCTTCAATGCCTACCGCGAGGCCGGCCAGGCGTTCGATGCCGGACATCCGCTCTATTCAGCCTCGGCAGCGCTGGTGGTGGCCCAGGTGATGCAGTCGCTGGTGCTGACGTCGATCCTCGCCCTGACCAGACCCGGGGCGTTGAAAGCTGTGGCCAGCTCCTGGCGCACGTCATTGGCGGCGGGTTTCTTCGGGTCTGCCGCCTCGGCGTGCTGGTTCGGGGCGTTGGCGCTGGCGCCCGCCGCCCCCGTCCGGGCCATTGGCTTGATCGAGGGGCCGATCGCCGCAGCCGTCGGTCGCCGTCTGTTCAAGGAGCGGCTGTCTTCACGACAGTGGATCGGCGGCAGTCTGACCGCGCTGGGGGTTCTTCTGACGGTGTTGGGTTAGAAGCCGAGGGCCTGTTCTGCGGCAAGGGTTCACCTCATCCCGCAGCCGATCTACATATCTGATCCCCGAGCCGGTCTCGCAGCGTCAGGACGTCCATTGTTGTTTGTTCGCCGTTCCGTGCTGATCGCCGCCTTGAGCAGCGTGGCCCAGGCCTTCAGCGCGATGCCTCTCATGGCCGCTGAGCGCGTGCCAACCATTGCGGCGGCCTCGGATCTTTCTGGGGCCTTGCCCGAGGTGGCTGCCACCTTTAAGGCCAGAACGGGTCGGCAGGTCAGGCTGACCTTCGGGTCCTCGGGCAACTTTACCCAGCAGATCCTCAATGGCGCGCCCTACGAGGTCTTCCTGTCGGCGGACGAAGCCTATGTGGAAACACTGCGCAAAGCCGGGCGCACCGAGGGCTCAGGTGCCCTCTACGGCACCGGCCGGATCGGTATATTCACGCCAACGGGTTCGTCGGTCAGGGCTGACGCTGCGCTGGTGGGTCTGGCGACCGCGCTTGGGGCCGGTCAGGTGTCCAAAGTGGCCATCGCCAATCCTGAACATGCCCCCTATGGCCGGGCGGCCCGGGAGGCCTTGCAGAAATCGGGGCTATGGGATGCGCTGCAAGGCAAGCTGATCCTGGGCGAAAACGTGTCCCAGGCCACGCAGTTTGCGATCAATGGCGGCGCCCAGGCGGGGATCATTCCGTTGTCGCTGGCCCTGACCGCGCCGGTAAAGGCCGCCGGCGTCTTCGTCCTGATCCCGGCGGATCGGCATGCCCCGCTGCGCCAACGCGGCGTCTTGATCCGGGGTGCAGGAGCGACCGCGAAGGCCTTCTACGCCTTTCTGCAAGGTCGCGAGGCGCGCGCAATCCTGATCCGGCACGGCTTTGCCGTGCCAGCGTCCCGGTAGTCGCTTTGGATTGGGAAGCCTTCAAGCTCTCGGTGTTGTTGGCGGCCTGGACCGTCGGCCTGCTGATGCCGCTGGGCCTGATCCTGGCGCGGTGGCTGGCGTTTCACCGGTTTCCAGGGCGCGGCGTACTTGAGGCGCTGATCATGGCACCGCTGGTGCTGCCACCGACTGTGCTGGGGTTCTATCTGCTCAGCGCCATGGGCGGAAACTCCTCGCTGGGGAAGCTCTGGACAGCAATCTTCGGCCATCCGCTGGCGTTCAGCTTCGAAGGCCTGGTGGCGGCCTCCCTGATCTTCAATCTGCCGTTCGCCGTGCAGCCCATGCAGCGCGCCTTCGAGGCATTACCACCGGATGTCCGGGAAGCCGCCTGGGTCAGCGGCCTGTCGCCCTGGCGCGCCTTCTGGCGCATCGAGGCACCGCTGGCCTGGCCCGGCGTGCTGTCGGCGCTGGCGCTCACCTTCACCCACACCATGGGCGAGTTTGGCGTGGTGCTGATGGTGGGCGGCTCGATCCCCGGCGAGACGCGGACCCTGGCCCTCGCCATCTACGACCGTGTCCAGGCCTTCGACACGCAAGGTGCTCAGCTAATGAGCGCGACGTTGCTGGTCTTCTCGATCGGCGCGATCCTCATTGCCAATGGCTTGACCGCACGCGTTGGGCGACGTCATGGCTGAACCGGGTCTCTCTGTAACTCTACAGCAGTCCGGCCCAATCCCCCTGGACGTGGCATTTAGCTGTGCGCCGGGCGAGGTGCTGGGGCTTGTCGGCCCGTCGGGCGCCGGTAAGACCACGGTGCTTCGCGCCATCGCGGGGCTCTATCGCATCCGCGCCGGACGTGTCTGCGTCGATGGCACGGTCTGGTTTGACAGCGAGACCAAGGTGTTTCTGCCCCCGCACCGCCGCCGCGTTGGGCTGGTGTTTCAGGAGCACGCGCTGTTTCCGCATCTGTCAGCAACAGACAACGTCGCCGTGGCCCTGACCGATCATCCCCGGGCCGAGCGGCGCAGCCGGGCCATGACGCTCTTGTCCCGGGTCCATCTCGACGGTCTGGAATCGCGCAAACCCGCCGAACTCTCCGGCGGCCAGAGGCAGCGTGTGGCCATCGCCCGTGCCCTCGCCCGGGACCCGCAGGTGCTGTTGCTGGATGAGCCGTTCTCCGCCGTTGACCGCCGCACCCGGGTTCACCTTCAGACCGAAATCGTCGCCCTTCGCAAGGATCTGGCGATTCCGATGCTTCTGGTCACCCATGACGTCGACGAGGTTGTCCGGCTCGCGGATCGGTTGTGTGTCCTGGATCAGGGGCGAGTTCGTCTCACGGGTCGCGCCGAGGCGGTCCTCGCTGAACCGGCGATCAGAGCGCTGCTTCTCGGAGACGACACCGCTTGAAACCGGCATATCCCGGCTGCCATGGACCAACGCAAAAGGTTCAGGAACGGGACTCGCGTCGCAGGCGAATTCACCGCTCGCTTATTTGGCCTTGAAATGACCAATGTGTCAGGGCACAGGGTCGTGAAAGCCCGACAGACAATCTTAACCGACTCGACACACTCTCCTGTCTCAGGTCGGTCGGACTTGGCACTCGTCTGTCGACTCACGTTTTCAGCCCCAGCTCACCAGGGCCTTGCATGATCTCTTCGCTCTTCGGCGCCATCTCGAACGACATCGCCATCGACCTCGGCACCGCCAACACCCTGATCTATATGAAGGGCAAGGGCATCGTGCTGAACGAGCCCTCGGTGGTGGCGCTGCGCAACGTTGGCGGCCGCAAGATCGTTCACGCGGTGGGCATCGAAGCCAAGCAGATGCTGGGCCGCACGCCGGGTCACATGGAAGCCATCCGGCCCATGCGCGACGGGGTCATCGCCGACTTCGAAGTCGCCGAGGAAATGATCAAGTATTTCATCCGCAAGGTTCACAACCGCAAGGGCTTCGTGAACCCCAAGGTGATCGTCTGCGTGCCGTCCGGTGCCACCGCCGTCGAACGCCGCGCCATCAATGACAGCTGCCTCAACGCTGGCGGACGCCGCGTGGGCCTGATCGACGAGCCGATGGCCGCGGCCATCGGCGCTGGCCTTCCGATCCACAAACCCACCGGGTCCATGGTCGTCGACATCGGCGGCGGTACCACCGAGGTGGCCGTGCTGTCGCTGTCGGGCATCGTCTATTCCCGCTCGGTCCGGGTCGGCGGCGACAAGATGGACGAAGCGATCATCAGCTACATGCGTCGCAATCATAACCTGCTGATCGGCGAGACCACGGCCGAGCGTATCAAGAAAGAGATCGGCACCGCCCGCGCACCAGCCGACGGCGAGGGCCTCTCCATCGAGGTCAAGGGCCGTGACCTGATGCAGGGCGTGCCGCGCGAGGTGCGGATTTCCGAGAAACAGGCCTCGGACGCGCTCGCTGAACCCGTCGGCCAGATCGTCGATGCAGTCAAAATGGCGCTGGAAGCCACACCGCCGGAGCTGGCCTCCGATATTGCTGACAAGGGGATCATGCTGACCGGCGGCGGCGCGTTGCTGCGTGGCCTGGACGCCGAGATCCGCGACCATACCGGCCTGCCGGTGACGGTGGCCGACGATCCCTTGTCTTGCGTGGCGTTGGGCTGCGGCAAGGTGCTCGAACATCCCAAGTGGATGAAGGGCGTCCTTGAATCCACGCTCGCGTAGGATTGACCCGGAAGGGTGGGGGCGAGGCCTGAATGTCCTATCGGGACAACCCGCTCGGCGAACTGAGAGTTCCCCTGACCTGGACGGCGGGGATCGTGTTCATTGTCGTGCTGATCGCTTCGGTGGCGGTGTTGCTGTCCGACGGGCGCGAAGCGTTCGACACCGACGACTATGGCCGCCCGCGTACCCTGTCTGACAAGGTGATGGCGCCGGTGGGCGATGCGCTCTCCACGCCCGGGCGGTTGACGGGACAGGGCGTCGACGGCGTTAAGGGCTACTTCTTCGCGGTGTCCGAAAATCGTCGTTTGAGGGCCGATCTCAAGGAGATGCAGCAATGGCGCGACGTTGCCATGGCGCTGCGCGACACCAATGAGCGGTACCGCGCGGCTTTGGGCCTGAAGACTGACCCGCCGATCCCGATGGCCTCTGCGCGCATCGTCACGGATTCTCGGGGCCCTTTTGCCAATTCGCGCCTGGCCAACGCCGGCAGCGAAGCCGGGATCAAACCCGGCAATCCGGTCATGAGCGAGAACGGCCTCGTCGGTCGTGTCGTGGGCGTGACCGAAGGCGTCAGCCGCGTCCTGCTGCTCACGGATGTCGCATCGCGAACCCCGGTGATGATCGACCGGACAAATTCACGCGCCATCCTGACCGGCGACGGCGGTCCCAATCCCAAGCTGGAGTATCTGCGCGGCCAGGATCCAGTGCGTACCGGCGACCGGGTACTGACGTCCGGCGACGGGGGGGTGTTCCCGCGCGGATTGCCCGTGGGTGTCGCGGTCAAGGGTCTGGATGGTCGTTGGCGGGTCGTGCTGGCATCTGACAAGGCCGCCGTGGATTTTGTTCGCATCCTGTTGTTCCAGGACTTCACCCAGGTCGCCAATCGCGCGGGTCTGGAAAAGGTCGATGTGCCGCCGCCCACCCCGGGCGCGTCGACGCTCCCGCCGCCGGCTCCCGTGGCCGCACCACCGGCTGCAGCGGCGGCAACACCTGCGGTAAAGCCGCCGCTGCCGGCCCCATCGGGTGCTCGCCGTGAGTAACAGCGGCGCACAACCGCTCTCACCCTGGCGCTGGCTAGGGGTTCCTCTGGTTCAGGTGGTGGTGGCCACGTTTGTGTTTGCGCTTCCCCTGCGCTTCTGGGGCATGAGCTTGCCCGAGCCGCTGTTTGCGCTGCCGGTGGTATTTGCCTGGGCGGTGATCCGGCCCTCAATGCTGGCCCCGATCGGGGTGATGATCATGGGCGTTTATCTGGACCTGTTATGGGGCAGTCCCCTTGGTCTCTGGGCGGTCTGTCTGCTGCTGCCCTACGGTCTGGTGCTTGGCGGACGGGCTATGCTGGCGGGGCAGAGCCGGTTGATTATGTGGGCCTGGTTTTGCGCCGCAACGGCCCTGGCGCTGGGTACCGGATACCTCTTCACAATGCTGGATGCCCAGAATGCCCCGGATCCGATCTCGGTCGGGTGGCAATTCCTGGCTACAATTGTGCTCTACCCGTTCGCCGACCGCCTGATCGATCTGTTCGAAGATGCTGACGTGAGGTTCCGCTGAACGCCCCATGACTGGTCCCGCAATCTTTTTTGAAGAGGTCAACGAACGGCAGGGTGTCTTCCATCGCCGTGCCATTCTGCTTGGCACGTTCGCGGGCCTCGGCCTGACCGCGATGGGTGGACGGCTGGCCTATCTCCAGCTGTTCCAGACTCAACGCTACGAGCGTCTGTCCACATCGAACCAGTTCAATTTCAAGCTGATGCCGGCGCCGCGCGGCGTCATCGTTGACCGGAATGGTGCCGTGCTGGCCGCCAACCGCCCCAACTTCCGGCTGCTGGTAGTGCGCGACAAGGGCGTGGACGCCGAGGCCACCCTGAAGACCCTGGCCAACTATGTGCCCCTGGACGAGGTGCGTCAGCGACGCCTGCTCAAGGATATCAACAGTGCCCCGCGCCGTGCCCCGGTCTCGGTGATGGAGGATATGAGCTGGGAGCAGTTCTCCGCGATCAGCGTGCGTGCGCCCGAGCTGGTGGGCGTGACCGCCGACATGGGCGAGGTCCGGGTCTATCCGCACGGCGGTGCCTTCGCCCATGTGATCGGCTACGTCGCCAAGGTGAACCGGGAGGACATTTCGCTGACCGGACCCAACGCCGATCCTATCCTGCTGCATCCGGGCTTCCGGATGGGCAAGCAGGGGGTCGAAAAGGCGTTTGATCTGGAACTTCGCGGGAGGCCCGGCGCGCGCAAGGTCGAGGTGGACGCCAACGGCCGCGAGGTGCGCCATCATGACGAGGGCGACATCACGCCCGAGCCTGGTGCCGAGATCCAGCTGACCCTCGACGTCGATGTCCAGAACCGGGCGCTGGAAGTGTTCGGCGAGGAGAGCGGTGGTGCCGTGGTGATGGATTGCCGCACCGGCGACATCATCTGCATGACGTCTGCACCCAGTTTCGACGCCAATCGGTTCGTGCGTGGCCTGACGTCGGCAGAGTACCGTGGCCTCGCCGGCTTTGAGCGCAAGCCGATGTTGGACAAGTGCCTGTCCGGCCTCTACCCGCCCGGTTCGACGTTCAAGACCATGACCGCTCTGGCGATCCTTGAGGCGGGTATTGACCCCGAGGCGCGGGTCAGTTGCGGCGGCGGCATGAACTTCGGCGGTCGCTATTTTCACTGTCACAAGAAGGGCGGCCACGGGTCGCAGAACCTGCACGAGGCCATCAAGAACTCGTGCGACACCTATTTCTATTCCATGTCGCTGCGTGTCGGGCCGGATCGTATCGCCCAGGCCGCCCGCGCGTTCGGACTGGGCCAGATTTTCGACATCGGCATCCCGGGACAGAAGCGCGGCATCGTGCCGGACCGCGCCTGGAAGAAACGGTACTTCGCCAAGAACGCGGATCAGCAGCCCTGGTGGCCGGGCGAGAACCTCTCCTATGCGATCGGCCAAGGCTATCTGCAGGTCAATTGTCTGCAGTTGGCCGTAATGACGGCGCGCCTGGCCAATGGGGTCAAGGCGCTGAACCCGCGCCTGGTGCGCTCGGTCGGCGGCAAGGAGCAACCGAAGGGTTCGGAAGCCCCAGATCTGCCGTTCTCAAGGGAACACATCGACCGGATCCGCGCCGGCATGGGCGCTGTTACCGAGGCCGGCGGCACGGCGTTTCGCGCCAGTCAGTTGGGGCTTGGTGATATCCTGATGGCCGGAAAGACCGGCACGGCCCAGGTCCGCAACTATGACAAGGGGGGCCCGCGCGGCAAGGGCGGCGTCTGGGGTTTGCGCGACCACGGCCTGTTTGTCGCCTACGCTCCGGTGGATGCACCGCGCTATGCCATGGCGGTCATCGTCCAGCATGGCATGGGCGGATCGACAGCCGCCGCGCCGCGTGCGCGTGAAATCATGCGCACGACCTTGCTGAAAGATCCGGAACTGCGCGCGCGTATCGAAAAGCCGCTGCCCATGCCTGAAATGGTCCCCGACACCGAACTCGACACCGTGCCAGGCACCTCGAACATTGAACGCACTGCGGCCACGATCGCGGGAGGCCCGGCATGACGGTCTCGGCCCTGACCCGGCCCGGTGAACGCGACCGCCTGATCGTCAAACTCTCGGAGATCGACTGGCTGTTCGTTCTGGTCCTGTGCCTGATCGCCGGCACCGGTGCCTTGATGCTGTTCTCGATTGCCGGGTCGTCCTGGACACCTTGGGCAGCGGCCCATGCCATGCGTTTCGGACTGTGTCTGGCCCTGATGATCGCGCTGGCCGTCGTTGATGTGCGGGTCTGGTTCGCACTCGCCTATCCAATCTATGGCGCAGGGCTGTTATTTTTGGTGGCGGTCGAGGCGGTGGGCGATGTCCGGTTGGGTGCCCAGCGCTGGCTGTCGATCGGTAGCTTCAGCTTCCAGCCGTCCGAGGTCATGAAGCTGGGCATCGTGCTGGCGCTTGCGCGGCTCTATCACGGGGTTCCCGCCCAGCGGGCGCAGCTATCCTGGTGGCTACTGATCCCGACAACGATGATCGCTATTCCCGTGCTGCTGGTCGCCCATCAGCCAGATCTGGGGACGGCCATGCTGATCGCGCTTTCGGGTGCTGCGATTGTTATCCTGGCGGGGCTGTCCTGGAGGATCATCGCCGCCGCCGCAATCGGCGCGCTGGCGGTCATTCCGCCCTTCGTCATGTTCGGCATGCACGACTATCAACGCCAGCGGGTCTTCACATTCCTGGACCCCGAAAGCGACCCATCCGGGTCCGGCTATCACATCCTGCAGTCGATGATCGCGCTCGGCTCCGGCGGCTTGCTGGGCAAGGGATACGGCCTGGGCTCCCAGAGTCAGCTCAATTTCCTGCCGGAAAAGCAAACCGACTTCATCTTCGCCACCCTGGCCGAGGAGTTCGGCTTCGTCGGCTGCGTTTCGGTGTTGATCCTCTACGCCGCGGCGATCTTCATGGCGCTTAGGGCCTCCTATCTTAGCCATAGCCATTTCGGCCGGCTGGCGGCGGCGGGCGTGACGGCAACCTTCACGCTCTATGTGATGATCAACGGCGCCATGGTGATGGGCCTGGCTCCGGTCGTCGGCGTGCCCATGCCAATGCTCAGCTACGGCGGCACCGTCATGCTGACCGTGATGATCGGCTTCGGCCTGATCCAGTCCGTCCGCGTCCACCGCTACTCGGAGGTCACCAGCGGCAAGGGCACGTTTGTCTGACTTTCAGTGATCTCGCATCTGATGTATGATGTTTGATGCAGGGAGGCTGATATGCGCACAACACTGGCCATTGACGACGATGTCCTGCTCGCAGCGAAACACATAGCCGATGCCCAGCGGCGCCCTGTCGGTAGGGTGATATCAGACCTGATCCGTGAGGCGCTCGCACCGACGGTCCAGACGGATCCCGTTTACATAAATGGCATATTGCAGCTGCCCATTAAGCCCGGTGCCGTAGTCACACCTGAACTCATCAAACGACTGGACAATGAGCAGCCGTGACGTTTCTGCTCGACGTGAACGTACTTATCGCGCTCGTTGATCGGTCCCACGTACACAGCGCGCCGGCGCAGGCGTGGTTTGCGCGTGAGGGTCAATTCTCGTTCGCGACATGTCCCCTGACTGAGAACGGCGTTCTCCGGATCGTCGGCAGCCCCGGATACGCAACCCCGCACGGTTCCGCATCCGCCGTCCTTCCAGCGCTTGAGGCGCTTTGCGCCCTACCCGGACACATATTCTGGCCCGACACCGTTAGTCTGCGCGATGCCAAATACCTGAACCGGGAACATCTTCTTCGTTCTGATGGTGTGACGGACACCTATCTGCTTGCTCTTGCAGTTGCCCGTGGCGGTAGGCTTGTCACGTTTGACCGTAGGATTGCGACCAACGCGGTGCCGGGCGGTCGAGACGCTTTGCTTCTGTTGTCTTGAGTCAGACCCTCAACGCCGCCTCGGTCGCCCGCACCAGCCCATCCACGATCCCCGGTTCCGTCGACGCATGGCCCGCGTCCCAGACCACCTCGAACCGCGCCTTTGGCCAGGCGGTCTTCAGCCGCCAGGCGCTGTCCATCGGCGTCACCACGTCAAACCGGCCCTGCACGATCCAGCCGGGGATATCGGCCAGCTTGTCGGCGTTTTCGATGATCCAGTCCCGGCTTTCGAAGAATCCATGGTTGGCAAAGAAGTGGCACTCGATGCGGGCGAACGCGATGGCGAAATCGATCTCGTTTAACTTGGACGGCCGGGCTTCCGGACCCCGAATGGAAATCGTGTCGCCCTCCCACTGGCTCCAGGCCGTAGCCGCCTCGGCCTGAACCCGGCGGTCGGGGCTGGTCAGCCGCTTGTGAAACGCGCTGATCATGTCGTGACGTTCGTCCACCGGGATCGGCGCACAAAACCGGGCCCAGGCGTCCGGGAACAGCATCGACGCCCCGTCCTGATAGAACCAGCGCAGCTCGCGCGGCGTCAGCAGGAATATGCCTCGCAGCACCAGGCTCTCCACCCGCTCCGGGTGTTTGATCGCATAGGCCAGCGCCAGGGTGGACCCCCAGGACCCCCCGAACACGCACCATTTCTCGACACCCAGATGCTCGCGCAGCCGCTCGATGTCCTCGATCAGCGACCAGGTGGTGTTATCTTCCAGACTGGCGTTGGGCCGTGACCGGCCACAGCCCCGCTGATCGAACAACGCCATCCGCCACTTCGCCGGATCAAAAAACCTGCGCATGGTCGGATTGATTGCCCCACCCGGTCCGCCGTGCAGGATCACGCACGGCTTGCCGTTCGGATTGCCGCATTCCTCGTAGAAGATCTCGTGCGGCCCATCGGTGGCCAGCCAGCCCCGGGCAAACGGCTCGTTGTCGGCAAACAGACCACGGCGATTGGTGGTGGCTGAGAAGGCCTGCGCCGGGGTGTTACGTTCCATACGCACCTTTTACGTCGGGAAACGCCTGTCGAGCCAGCCCAGGATCAAGGCGTTGACCTCGTCCGGCTTCTCCTGCTGCGTCCAGTGGCCTGAACCTTTGACCATGTGGGTCTCCAGATCATTGATGAAGCCAGGCATGTGATCGGCCATGTCCGGGCGCAACACCGCATCCAGCTCCGCCGTGATCATCAGGCACGGGATGTCGTCGATGCGGCTGGGCAGGCCCTCGGCGGCCCCCCAGTTGCGGGTAAAATTGCGATACCAGTTGATCGGCCCTGTAAACCCGCCTGCCTCAAAGGCCTGGACGAACGCCGCAAGTTCTTCGGCGCTCAGCATCTGGCCCGTCGTGTCCGACGCGTCCCAGGCGTTCAGCAGATCCTTGAAGGCGAATGTCGAGCCGCCGGCGTTGGGCTCCGCCGCCGTGGTGATCCCTGACGTGGCGGGTTTGCGCATGAAGAACCGCATGGTCTTCTCGACATTCTGGCCCAGGACAGCGTCCGCGTCGCCGGGGGTCTGGAACCAGACGATGTACATGTCCGGGCCAAAGGCCGCGCGCATCGCGGCAATCGGGTCCACGGGTGAGCGCGGCATCAAGGGCGTGTTCAGGCCGATCACACCGGCGATCCGGTCCGGATACATCAGCGGCAACTGCCAGGTGACGATACCTCCCCAGTCGTGACCGCAAAAGATCGCCTTCTCGATCCCCAGCTTGTCCAACATGCCGATCATGTCGCCGGCGAGGTTCGCCAGATCATAGTCGGTCACCGCCGCAGGCTTCGACGACAGGCCATAGCCCCGCTGGTCCGGCGCAATCGCCCACCGCCCGGCGTCTTCGAACGCCTTCAGTTGGTGACGCCAGGAAAACGCCAGTTCCGGAAAGCCGTGGCAGAACACCACAGGCACGCCTTGGCCCTTGCCCACTTCATAGTAGGCCAGCTCCACGCCATTGGTGGCGACCCGCTGGACGGCGGGCATCATCGTTTCCAGAGCTGACATAGATATCTCCGTGTGGATTGGGGTTTCCCCGAGCCTTTGAAACCAAGTAGGGCATGGGCGCCGTGACGTCCGCCAACACCTCATCTTCGCCGTCGCCCACACCGTGGGGGCTTGTGATCCTGCTGGGTTCACTGACAGGCATGGGTCCGCTGGCCATCGACATGTATCTCGGCACCCTGCCGCAGATCGCCGAAACCCTGCGCGCAACTCCTGCCGCGGCCCAGGCCACCATGGCGACCTTCCTGGCCGGGATGGCCATCGGACAGATTTTCTACGGTCCGGCATCGGATCGGGTGGGTCGCCGGGCACCGCTGCTGCTGGGCTCGGCGATCTTCCTCGCCGCGTCGGTCGGCTGTGCGCTGGCGGCGAACATCGAGCAACTGCTGGTCTGGCGGTTCATCCAGGCGTTGGGCGCCTGCGCTGGCGGTGTGGTGGCCCGCGCGATCATCCGCGACCGCTTCGACCACGTTGAGTCCGCCCGGATGCTCAGTCTGATGATGCTGATCATGGGTCTGGCGCCGATCCTGGCACCCCTGTTGGGCACGGCGTTGCTCAGTCTGGGCGGTTGGCGGTTGAACTTCTGGTTCATGGCCGCGTTCGGCGTGGTGGTG
>JANORH010000009.1:0-6500 GCA_031415215.1 Alphaproteobacteria bacterium
TTGGCCCTGGCCCTGCTCAGCGCCCTGGTAGGCGTCTGGAGCTTCCAGCGCTTGCCCATCGACGCGACGCCGGACATCACCAATGTCCAGGTCCAGATCAATACGTCGGCACCCGGCTATTCGCCGCTGGAGGCCGAACAGCGGATCACCTTCCCGGTGGAGACCGCCATCGCAGGCCTACCGGGCCTCGATTACACGCGCTCACTATCTCGCTACGGGCTGAGCCAGGTCACCGTTGCGTTCAAGGACGGCACCGACATCTATTTCGCCCGCCAGCTGGTGAATGAGCGTTTGCAAAGCGCGCGCAGCCAGCTGCCGGACGGAATCGACCCCGAACTCGGGCCGATCTCCACTGGCCTGGGTGAGATTTTTCTTTACACCGTCGATGCTGACCCCGGTGCCCGCAAGCCGGACGGAACGGCCTACACGCCGGAAGACCTTCGCACCCTGCAGGACTGGGTGATCCGACCCCAGCTTCGCAGCACGCCGGGCGTTACCGAGGTCAATTCCATCGGCGGCTATGAGCGCCAGTTCCACGTCACCCCACGCCCGGAACGGCTTTCTGCCTACGGCCTGACGATGGGTGAAGTGATCGCCGCGTTGGAAGCCAATAACGCCAACGTTGGTGCAGGCTATGTCGAGCGCTACGGCGAGCAATATCTGGTCCGTGTGCCGGGTCAGGCCAGCGGTATCGCCGACCTCAGTTCCGTGATTGTCACCAACCGGGGCGGCGTGCCCATCCGCATCGCCGACGTGGCCGACGTGATCATCGGCAAGGAGTTGCGCACCGGCGCCGCCACCCAGAACGGTCGCGAGGTGGTGCTGGGGACAGCCTTCATGCTGATGGGCGAGAACAGCCGCACTGTCGCCCGCGCCGCCGCCGCCAGGCTGGAAGAGGCCGCCAGGGCTCTGCCGCCCGGCGTCACCGCGACGCCCGTCTATGACCGTACCCATCTGGTAGACCGCACCATCCGCACCGTTGAAACCAATCTGCTTGAAGGCGCGCTACTGGTCATCGTGGTGTTGTTCCTGCTGCTGGGGAACCTGCGCGCGGCGATCATCACCGCTGCCATCATCCCACTGTCCATGCTGCTGACCATCACGGGCATGGTGCAGACGAGGGTGTCCGGCAACCTGATGAGCCTGGGTGCGCTCGACTTCGGCCTGATCGTCGACGGCGCCGTGATCATCGTCGAAAACTGCCTGCGCCGCTTCGGCGAAACCCAGCATCGGCTGGGCCGCCTGCTGACCCGGGACGAGCGCTTCGACCTGGCCGCCAGCGCCACGAGCGAGGTCATTCGCCCCTCGCTGTTCGGAGTGATGATCATCGCGCTGGTGTACGTGCCGATCTTCGCGCTGACCGGGGTCGAAGGTAAGATGTTCCATCCCATGGCGATCACCGTGGTGATGGCCCTGACGGCGGCTTTGGTGCTGTCGCTGACCTTCGTGCCGGCTGCTGTCGCCCTGTTCGTCGCGGGTCGGGTCGAGGAGACCGAGAGCCGGGTCATGCGCGGCGCGCGGCGGGTTTATGCACCGGCGCTGGACTGGGCGCTTGGACGGCCGCTTGCCCTTGCCGGCGCAGCCGTGGCTCTGGTGTTGTTGTCGGGCCTTGCGGCCAGCCGCATGGGCTCGGAGTTCATCCCCAGCCTCGATGAGGGCGACATCGCTCTACACGCCCTGCGCATTCCGGGCACCAGCCTGACCCAGGCGATCAGCATGCAGACCACCCTCGAAGCCCGCATCAAGAGCTTTCCGGAGGTGAAGCGGGTATTCAGCAAGATCGGCACCGCAGAGGTGGCCACCGATCCGATGCCGCCCTCGGTCGCCGACACCCTGGTGATGCTGAAGGACCGCAAGGACTGGCCTGATCCGCGCAAGCCCAAGGCCCAGCTGGTGGCCGAGATCCAGAAGGCTGTCGAGACCATCCCCGGCAACAATTACGAGTTCACCCAGCCCATCGAGATGCGGTTCAACGAGCTCTTGTCCGGCGTTCGCGCCGACGTGGCGGTCAAGGTCTATGGCGACGACCCGGAACAGTTGACCGAGGTCGGCACGGCCATCGAGGCGGTGGTGGCTGGCGTCAAAGGTGCGCAGGACGTCGCCGTCGAGCAGACGACGGGCCTGCCGGTTCTGCAGATCACCCCGGACCGCGCGGCGCTGGCGCGCCTGGGCCTCAACCTGCGCGACGTGCAGGACCTGGTCGCGGCCTCGCTGGGCGGCACCGTGGTCGGAAAGGTGTTCGAGGGCGACCGTCGTTTCGACGTCGTCGTGCGCCTGCCGGAGGACATCCGGGGTCAGGTGGACCAGATCGGTGCCCTGCGTGTGCCGTTGCCGGCGACGGGTGCCGGGGCCCGGCGGTTCATACCTCTGGCCGACGTGGCCGCAATCACCGTAGAGATCGGCCCCAATCAGATCAGCCGCGAGAACGGCAAGCGCCGCGTCGTGGTCACCGCCAACGTCCGCGACCGCGACCTGGGCTCGTTCATTGCCGAGACCCGCCGCAAGGTGGACGCCGAGGTCACCCTGCCGCCTGGCTACTGGATCGGTTATGGCGGCGAGTTCGAGCAGCTGATTTCGGCCGCCCGGCGTCTGCAACTGGTGGTGCCGGCCGCCCTGCTGCTTATCTTCGGTCTGTTGTTCGCCCTGTTCCGGTCGGTCAAGGACGCTGCCCTGGTGTTTTCCGGCGTGCCGTTGGCGCTGACCGGCGGCGTCGCGGCCCTTCTGTTGCGCGACTTGCCGCTGTCGATCTCCGCAGGGGTCGGTTTCATCGCGCTGTCGGGCGTGGCCGTGCTGAACGGTGTCGTGATGCTGAGCTTCATCCGCACCCTGCGCGCCGAAGGTCTACCGCTGGACGAAGCCGTCCGTGAAGGCGCGCTGACCCGTCTCAGACCCGTGCTGATGACCGCCCTGGTAGCCAGCCTGGGATTCGTCCCCATGGCCTTCAACGTCGGTGCCGGTGCCGAGGTACAGCGCCCGCTGGCCACCGTGGTGATCGGCGGCGTCCTGTCCTCGACCCTGCTGACGCTGCTGGTCCTGCCGGCCGTCTATGCCCTTATTTACCGAACACGGCGGCGTGGGCCGGAATGACGGATCAAGCGCCGCCAGTCGGCTGAATCGCCAACGCCTTCAGCGCGTCGGCGATCGGGATGAAGAAGTTGATGTCGTGGCCGACGCCGTTGTTTTCCGCTCGCGAAACGGTCAGGGCGACGATCTGCCCTTTTTCGTCCAACAGCGGTCCACCCGAACTGCCGTGGTCGATTGCGACGTCGCTCTGGATCACCGAAAGGCCGTCGATGAGGCGGGTGGCCGAGACAATGCCGCGGGTCAGCGTGTTGGCATATTGCTTGTCCAACGGCGTACCCACCGCGAACACCGTCTCGCCCAGTTGCGCAGGAGCCAATCGAATGCTTAGCGGCGGGCTCTTGGCCTCGGTTTTCACTAGCGCGACATCTCGACGCGGATCGCTGCGGATGACCTCGCCTACCGTGTCGGCGCCGTCTGACCAACGAACCCGCACCCGCCCGGTGGAGCCGGCGACATGATGGTTGGTCAGGATGTAGCCGTCAGACGAGATCAGGACGCCGCTGCCCATGCCTTCGCCGGCAAAGATCGTGACCACGCTCTTCACGGCGATGCTCAGCGGCATAGGTGAGGACGGTGGCGCACGGAACCCGATCTGGCCGGGTGGTGCGACCGATGGTATTGCGTCGTCGGCCAAAACGATGGCGCGGAACGCGTCGCTCCCGGTCAATCGCAATGCACTATCGCTGAACGCCGCCACCAGGAGAATATTGTCTGCACCAACGGAGCTTCGTTTCAGCTCCGCCCCGCCCTCGGTCTCTATCCGCGCCACGACCTTGGCCTGAGTCACCGAGTAGACCTGCCATTGCACCTTCATCACCAAGGTTCCCTTGTAGGTACCGCTCATTTGCAGGCCGCAGAATCTGCCCCGAACATCGGTGATCAGGGCACCAATCTGGAGATTCGACGGCGACCCCGTGCGCTCCTCGAACAGATTGTCGGGATTGCTGCCTACGGTGAAGTTGGCTTTGGCAAGCGCTTCGCCAAATGCACGCTCCAGTTCTGCGTCCGGCGGCACTGCCTTTCGCGACGCTTCCCACTCCAGCGAGTCAGGTGCCAAGCAGAGGGGAACCTCGCCAATCTCTGCCCACTTTTTGCCTCCTGGAATGCTGGACGAGATGCGAACGAGCTTGACGGACTGCGGTTTGACGCCGACGGGTATCTCTCGAATTTGTACGGGCGGAGGCAGAACAATCTGCAGCCTTTGCGCTGCGCTCGGCGAGGCAACGATCGTCGCCAGAATTGCCATCAAAATTAGTCGCAAGGCGGAGCCCCCTCATGCTGTCAACGCTTTGGCATTGTGTTCTACAGACCGCCCAATAGACATCCAACCAGCACCAGGTTCATTCTTTGTTCAGAGCCTAGCTTCTCGCTAGGGGAGTGTCCAGACCGCCGTTTTCTTGACCTCCATGTCTTCCAGCTCACGGGTCGTGTGGACCTGGTACTCGGCGCACTTGATCAGGCCTTCGCGGGGGAAATAGCTGCGGCCGGGGTCGCCGATCAGCACGGTCGCCCCGCTCGCGCGGGCCACGCCCAGCCACGCCAGCACCCGCTCGGCCAGCGGCTTCTCATAGCAGATATCGCCCGCCAGGATCACGTCGGCCCAGGCGGGGGGTGGCGCGTCCAGAAGGTCGACGTCGGTGTAGCCCACCAGCACGCCATTGGCCCGGGCGTTTAGCGACAGGGCCTCGCCGCAGTAGCCGTCGATATCTGCCGCCAGAATCCGCGCGGCGCCAGCCTTGGCCGCTGCAATCGCGACCAGGCCGGACCCGGACGCAAAGTCGATCACGGCCTTGCCGCTGACGATGGAGGGATCATCCAGCACGTAGCGCGCCAGCGCCTGCCCACCGGCCCAGGCGAAAGCCCAGTACGGCGGCGGCAAGCCGATCTCCAGCAGGGCTTCCTCGGTGAGCTTCCAGATCGGCGTGATCTCGTCGGCCAGATACAGCCGAAGCTCCGGCGTATGCGGCGGGCATTGCAGGCGGGTGTTGTCGAGGATGAAGGCGCGGCGCGCGGCCGGTGTGGAAAGGTCCATACCTCCCCCTCGACGTCTGGTGCGGCCGGGTCAATCCGCGTTAGGCTGTCGTGTCTCGAATTCGCAGGATCGCCGCCGATGCTGAGTTCAAACCCCGACGCCGTGCTGGTTCGCTTGCGCGCGCTTTGCCTGGCCCTGCCGGAGACCACCGAGAAGATTTCGCACGGCATTCCGGCCTTTCAGGTGGCGGGAAAGATGTTCGCCTACTTCCGCCACGACCATCACGGCGACAGCCGCACCGACGTTTGCGTCAAGACGACGGGACGCGACGACCAGGAACTGCTGATCGAGATGGACCCCGACACCTACAGCTGGCCCGCCTACATCGGGCCGTCCGGCTGGATCGCAGTCAGTCTGGCGGATGGCGTGGTCGACTGGGGGCTGGTCGAGGCGCGCCTGCTGAGCAGCTGGAGTCTGGCCGCGCCGGGCCGGCTTACTGAATAAGCGCCCGCTCAATCCCGCGCTCTTCTGGCGTGGGGCCACCGCCGTGATCCGCCGTCGCGATCTTGCTGGAGGCCTGGCGCAACACGTCGCGGTAACTGGGTGCCGTCAGCATGCCGGGCATCACGCCCTTGGCCTTCAGCAGTCGGTGCGTAACGGGAAGGTTGTAGCAGGGCACGTGCATGAACATGTGATGCTCGCAGTGATAGTTCACATAGTAGGGGGCCAGGAAAATCCGCTCTATCAGACCGGCTCGTGTGGTCCGGGCGTGGCGCAGGGGATCAGGCTCGTCCCTGGCGATGCAGGCATGCTCGGCAATATTCCGCAGCCGGGTCACCAGCGGCAGCCAGGTCGCCGAGGGCAGCCACCACAGCACAAACCACGCCCACCAGAAGCCAAACGGCGCGGTCACCGCGATGGTCACCGCCGCGCCGATAAAGAACCGCGGACGGCTGCGTACAAAATGGCCCAGAATGCCCAACACTGACTGTTCCGGGGTCCGCTCGGCGATCCGCCGGAACAGTGGTGCCCAGCGCTGTTTGAAATGGGTCTGGCCGGTCAGGTCTCGGGCGATCTTGCGCCGCAGCGACAGGGCCGTGATCGGGAACGGTGCCGAGAGCCCCAGGTCCGGGTCTTCGCCCTGCTGGGCATATTTGTGATGGCCCAGGTGGTAGGTGCGATACTGGACCAGCCCGCCCGGCGTCAGGTGCTCACCCAGCCAGTCGTTGGCCTTCAGGTCGGAATGCAGTGCCCCATGCGCCGCATCGTGCATGAGTATCGCCAGCCCCAGCTGCCTGGCCCCAATGATCATCACCGCCAGCGGAATGGTGATCGGAAACGCCATCGCCATGGCCGCAGCGGCCAGGATCACCAGCCAGGCGTGGGCCAACAACGCCGGGCCCTTCCAGGCCGATTTGCGCGCCAGAGGCGCCCACTCTTCGGG
>JANORH010000010.1:0-6875 GCA_031415215.1 Alphaproteobacteria bacterium
GCGTCGCCATCATGGACGGCAAGACGCCGAAAGTGATCGAGAATGCGGAAGGCGCCCGGACCACCCCGTCCGTCGTCGGCTTCATGGAAGACGGCGAACGCGTTGTCGGCCAACCGGCCAAGCGCCAGGCGGTCACCAACCCCACCAACACGTTCTTTGCGATCAAGCGGCTGATCGGTCGCCAGTTCAACGACCCGATGGTCGAGAAGGACAAGGGCATGGTGCCCTACGAGATCGTCAAGGGCCCGAACGGCGACGCCTGGGTGCGTGCCCACGGCAAGGACTATTCGCCGCAACAGATCTCGGCCTTCACGCTTCAGAAGATGAAGGAGGCTGCCGAGCAGCACCTGGGCGAAAAAGTCGACAAGGCGGTCATCACCGTTCCGGCCTATTTCAATGACGCCCAGCGCCAGGCCACAAAGGATGCCGGCAAGATCGCCGGCCTGGAAGTCCTGCGGATCATCAACGAGCCGACAGCTGCGGCACTGGCCTATGGGCTCGACAAGAACGAAGGCAAGAAGATCGCAGTCTACGACCTGGGCGGCGGCACGTTTGACGTGTCGGTTCTCGAGATCGGTGACGGCGTTTTCGAAGTGAAATCGACCAACGGCGACACGTTCCTGGGCGGCGAAGACTTCGACATGCGCATCGTTGACTACCTGGCCGACGAGTTCAAAAAAGAGAACAGCGTCGACCTGCGTAAGGACAAGCTGGCCCTGCAGCGCCTCAAGGAAGAAGGCGAAAAGGCAAAGAAGGAGCTTTCCTTCACCACGCAGTACGAAGTGAACCTGCCCTTCATCTCGATGAACGCCTCGGGCCCGCTGCACCTCAACATCAAGCTCAGCCGCGCCAAGCTCGAAGCTCTGGTCGAAGACCTGATCATGAAGACGGTCGGGCCGTGCGAGCGGGCGTTGAAGGATGCCGGCCTCAAGAAGGGCGACATCGACGAGGTGATCCTGGTGGGCGGCATGACCCGCATGCCCAAGGTCGTCGAGACCGTGAAGGCTTTCTTCGGCCGTGAACCGCACACGGGTGTGAACCCGGATGAAGTCGTGGCCCTGGGCGCGGCGGTTCAGGCCGGCGTGCTGGGCGGCGAAGTGAAAGATGTCCTGCTGCTGGACGTGACACCCCTGACCCTGGGCATCGAGACCCTGGGCGGTGTGTTCACCCCGTTGATCGAGCGCAACACCACGATCCCGACCAAGCGCAGCCAGACCTTCTCGACTGCGGACGATAACCAGTCGGCGGTGACGATCCGGGTCTTCCAGGGCGAGCGTCCCATGGCGTCGGACAACAAGATGCTGGGCCAGTTTGATCTTGTCGGCATCCCGCCGGCCCCGCGCGGTATCCCACAGGTCGAGGTCACCTTCGACATCGTCGCCAACGGCATCGTCAACGTCCAGGCCCGCGACAAGGCGACGTCGAAAGAGCAGTCGATCCGCATCCAGGCCAATGGTGGACTCTCGGACGCCGACGTGGAAGCGATGGTCAAGGAAGCCGAGTCCAACAAGGCTGACGACGAAAAGCGCAAGGCGGCGGTGGAAGCCAAGAACCAGGCCGACGCCATCCTGCACTCTTCGGAGAAGGCCCTGGCCGAGCACGGCGACAAGGTGCCGGTGGAAGACAAGGAAGCCATCCAGGCAGCGATCAACGATCTGAAGGGATCGCTGGACTCCGGTGATGCCGAAGAGATCTCGACCAAGACCCAGACTTTGATCCAGGCGTCGATGAAGCTGGGCGAGGCTATGTACAAGGCCCAGCAGGCCGACGGCGAAAACGCCGGTGCCGAGCCCGACGAAGCCTCCGACGATGTTGTCGATGCCGAGTTCGAGGAAGTCGACGGCGACGAGAAGAAGTCGGCGTAAAGTTGGCGCGCCCGTCCGCAAGAGGCTAAACCTTGCGGACGGGCGACGACCCACCCACTTCAATCCTCAAGACAACCGGGCGTCTGACGTCATATGCGTGACTATTACGAAGTCCTTGGCGTTGAGCGCGGCAGTGATGCCGGCGAGCTGAAGGCCGCCTTCCGCAAGATGGCCATGGAGCATCACCCCGACCGCAACGGGGGCTGCGAAGAGTCCGAAGCGCGCTTCAAGGAAATCAACGAGGCCTACTCGATCCTGTCGGATGCCCAGAAGCGGGCCGCCTATGACCGGTTCGGCCACGCCGGCGTGAACGGCCAGGGAGGCGGCGGCGGTGGCCAGTTCCACGACGTCCACGACATCTTCAACGAGGTGTTCGGCGACATCTTTGGCGGACGCGGCGGCGGTCGCCAGCGCGGCGGTCCGGCGCGCGGGGCTGACCTGCGTTTTGATCTGGAAATCAACCTGGAGCAGGCCTTTGCCGGATCCGAGGTCGAAATCGCGGTGCCTGCGACGCTGACTTGCGAACCCTGTGAGGGCACAGGCGCCAAACCCGGCACCAGCCCGGTCCAGTGCACCACCTGCAATGGCCAGGGACGCGTGCGCGCCAGCCAGGGCTTCTTCTCCATCGAGCGCGCCTGTCCACGCTGCGGTGGTGCGGGCCAGATGGTTTCCGATCCCTGCACAGCCTGCCGGGGACACGGCCAGATCCGCACGGAGCGGACGTTGTCGGTGCGAATTCCGGCCGGTGTTGACGACGGCTCCCGCATTCGTCTGTCCGGCGAGGGTGACGCCGGCATGCGCGGCGGGCCTCGCGGCGACCTCTATATCTTCCTGTCGGTTGTGCCGCACGATCTCTTCGAGCGCGACGGCCTGGATCTACTGTGCACCGTGCCCGTGCCCATGAGCACGGCCGCCCTCGGCGGCGACATCGATGCACCCTGCCTGACGGGTGGCGAGGATTGCGACGGCGAGTGCAAGATCGCGGTGAAGGTTCCTGAAGGCGCCCAGACCGGCAAGACCATCCGGGTCAAAGGTCGCGGCATGCCGTCCCTCCGATCTCGCGAACGCGGCGACCTGATCGTGGAGCTGTTCGTCGAGACGCCGACCAAACTCACCGCGCGCCAGAAAGAACTGATGCGCGAACTGGCCGGTCTCTACGGCGACGCCCAGCACCCCAAGGCCGCCGGGTTCACCGGCAAGGCCAAGAAATTCTGGGACGGAATCGTCAAGCCGGACTGAGCTATTTTGCCTTGGGTCGATAGGCCACCAGCACATTGCCGCCAGCCTGACCAAACGACGAATAGCCGGATCCGACAAACACCATACCGTCACCGGCAAACGGGCCGGCCGCATCGATAGTGCCACCGGCGCCCTTGAACTTGTTTACGGTTTCAAAGGACACGGCGGTGTCGTGAGTCGAAAGCAAGGTTCCGCTTTTGGCCTCGAACACATAGAGTCGGCCATCCAGTCCGCCGACGATCACCGCGCCGTCCACCACCAGCGGCGGCGCTGACAGGCCAAACTTGCCCGCGCAGATCGGCACGCGCGCCTGACGTCCATTGCCGCAATCTGCAGAAGCCTTCCAGGACCAGGCGACTTTGCCGCTGGCGATATCGATGGCGTAGAGGCCGGCTGCATTCAGCGGCTCCGGCACATTGGGGTCAGAGATCGGGGCGAAGACCCGCACGCCGTCAGACGCGATCCCCCAGTGCACGCCGCCCAGCGCCGTGCCCTTGCCGAACTGGTGACGCCACACGACCTTGCCGTCACTGGACTGCACCGCCCAGACGTCGCCGGACTTCTGGCCCGCCAGGATCAACTCCCGGCCCTTGCCGCGCCAGATCACCGGCCCGCCGCCAAAATCATGGTCCAGCAACACGCTGCCTTCATTCACGAAGAAGCAGTTTGCACCCGTCGGTCGCCCTCCCGGCGCAGGCGGGCCGATCGGGCACGACATGTTCCAGACGTCGTTGGCCAGCGCCTGAAATACCCACTTCTGCTTACCCGTTGCCAGGTCGAGCGCAACCAGTGCGTCGCTTGTACCGGTAGCAGGTGGCGAGGTGTTCTCGCCGGTCGACGCATAGACCACACCCTTTTTCAGATCGACCGAGGGACTGGACCAGATCGGCGCGCCCGACGGACCGAACAGGTCGGCACCGGCCGAATTCTTGCGGTTCAACGGCTTGGCGTCCTCCATGGTGCGCCAGGTCCAGAGCACCTTGCCGGTCGCGGCCTCCACCGCCGCCACCGCGCCATGGGACTTGCAGCAGGGGTGCGTGGGCCGCATCGCTGCACCCACGTCGCCCGACGAGATCGGGACCAGGATCCGGTCGCCGGCGAACAGCGGAGTGCCAGAGATCGGTACGGTCTTGTCGTGGCGCGGATCGGCACGCCAGACGATCTTGCCGGTCGCCGCATCAAAGGCCGAGAGATTGCCAGAAGCGTCGCCGCCCACCAGGCCCCACGGACCCTTCGGCCCCAATCGCCCATAGGTCATGCTGCCGCGCAGGTTGGCGGGCGTCGCCGTCGCCCACTTTACGCAGCCGGTCCGGGTGTCCAGCGCCAGCATATAGCCCGCCTGACCGGCCGGATAGAACAGGGTCGAGCCCACCACCACGCCCTGGCCGCGCAGCCCCGATGTCTTCGGCATGGCGAACGCCCAGGCCACCTCCAGATTGGCGGCGTCGCGCCCCGACAGCCCGGCCTGGGCGGCGGTCATGGCGCGGGAATTGTCAGTATCGACCCCGAACCCCACCTGGGCAGGCTTCGCCGACAGATTGACCTCTCGCTTGCTGGCCACACACATATTTCCGTCGAGCCAGGCGGTGCCGACCGGTGCCTCCGGAGGCGCCAGGTAAGCCACCACGTCGCGCAGCTGGCGGCGATCCAGCCCGTCACCGATAGGTTTCATGACCCCGGTGGTCATCGCAGACATCAGCACCTGGGCATTCATCCGGCGGAGCGACGCGATGGGCGGGGCCCGATCACCGGCCGGCGGCGCGTTGTGGCACGCGGCGCAGTAGGTCTCGTAGACAGCCTTGCCCGGGTGTGGTGCCTCATCAGTGGCCTGCGCCTGCGCCAGACTTCCAACCGCCAGACCCGCAAACACCAGCGCCATGGCGGCAATCCCGCCGACCGAGAGTTGATTCCAGCTGCGCATCACGCCCCCCGAGTTTGCCCGTCCTTCGACGTTGCTTGTTGCCGTGAAAACTACCCCCGCGTCTGGGACGCAGGATTGCCCGACTGAAATCCCACCACGGTGTTTGCGGCGTCGCGCGCTTTCCGCTAGAGACACCCTCCGCTAAAGATGCACCCGTAGCTCAGCTGGATAGAGCGTTGCCCTCCGAAGGCAAAGGTCACACGTTCGAATCGTGTCGGGTGCGCCAGCGAACTCCCCAGGTACCGCCATCGCTATTATTCCTCGATGTTGTTGCCGCGCATCTCCTTGATGAACAGGAAGCCCACCACTGCGCTGAACGTGGCGATGGTGATCGGGTACCAGAGGCCGAAGTAGATGTTGCCCGTGGCCGCCACCATGGCGAAGGCGGTCGTCGGCAAGAACCCGCCCAGCCATCCGTTCCCCAGATGATAGGGTAGCGACATCGAGGTGTAGCGGATCCTTGCCGGGAACATCTCGACCAGGGCCGCAGCGATCGGCCCGTAGACCATGGTCACATAGATCACCAGCAGCCACAGCAGGCCAACCACCAGCGGCTTGTTCATCTGGGCCGGGTCGGATTTGGCGGGATAGCCGGCGACCTTGAGTTCGGCGCTGAACGCCTTGTTCCAGGCGTCCTTGGCAGCCTTGAAGTCAGCCTTGGACAGGGACGCGCCTTCCAGGCTTTCAATGCGCTTGTCGCCGATCATGATGTAGGTCGGGGCCGGATCCTTCGACGAAACATTGGTGTAGTTCACGCCGGCATTGGCCAGCGCCGATTTGGCCACATCACACCCGGTGGTGAAGGCCTGCTTGCCGACGGGATCGAACTGGAAGTGACAGGTGGAAGGGTGGGCAACCACCAGCACCGGCGCACTGGCCGAGGCGGCAGCGAGTTGTGGATTTGCGGCGTAGGTCAGGGCCTTGAAGATCGGAAAATAGGTGAAGGCTGCGATCAGGCAGCCGGTCAGGATGATCGGCTTGCGGCCGACCTTGTCCGAAAGCCAACCAAACACCAGGAAGAACGGCGTACCCAGCAAGAGCGCAATCGCCACCAGGGTATTGGTGAGGACGCCGTCGACCTTCAGTGTCTTTTCCAGGAAAAACAGGGCGTAGAACTGGCCCGTGTACCAGACCACCGCCTGACCGGCGGTAAGGCCCAGCAGGGCCAGGATCACCAGCTTCAGGTTTGACCAGTTGCCGAAGCTTTCGGTCAGGGGCTTCTTCGAGGTGGTGCCCTCGTCCAGCATCTTCTGGAAGACCGGGCTTTCGTTCAACCGGAGGCGGATCCACAGCGACACGCCCAGCAGCAGGATCGACACCAGGAACGGGATCCGCCAGCCCCAGGCCTTGAACGCATCTTCGCCGATGTTGGTGCGGACGATCAGGATCACCAGCAGGCTGAGAAACAGGCCGAAGGTGGCCGTGGTCTGGATCCAGCTGGTGTAGAGCCCGCGTTTGCCGGGCGGCGCATGCTCGGCGACATAGGTGGCCGCACCGCCATACTCACCACCCAGCGCCAGGCCCTGAAGCAGCCGCATGGCGATCAGCAGGATCGGAGCCAGGACACCGATGCTTTCATAGCTGGGCAGCAAGCCGACCACGAAGGTCGAAAACCCCATCAGCAGCATGGTCACCAGAAAGGTATTCTTGCGTCCCCACAGGTCGCCCAGACGTCCGAACACCACCGCGCCGAACGGCCGCACCGCGAACCCGGCAGCAAAGGCCAGCAGGGCAAAAATATAGCCGGTCGTCTCGTTCACGCCCGAAAAGAAGTGATGGGTGATGAAGGTGGCCAACGATCCGTAGAGGTAGAAATCATACCACTCGAAAACCGTGCCAACCGAGGCACC
>JANORH010000011.1:0-1731 GCA_031415215.1 Alphaproteobacteria bacterium
GGCTCTATGCGCCACCCCCTCCGTCTCGGCGCTACGCGCCGAGCCACCTCCCCCGTCGTCTGCGCGACGGGGGGGGAGCGGAAACGGCGCTCTGCGATGGCTCGACACAATCCGCCCATCACGGATCTCCAGGACCTCACCCGGCGCGACGCGGCGGAGGCCTTTGAAAACGGTGCGGTCGCCCAGCGCATAGCTCAGGTCGAGCAGTTCGTGGGCCGCGCCCTCGTCCAGCACGCGCTGCATCAGGCCGGCGGCGAAGAAGGCGCGGGGCTCAGAGGCGAAGGCGAGGCCACCGTCGTGTTCCATGATGTAGAGCGGCTTGATGCCGAACGGGTCGCGCGCCAGCCAGGCCTTTCCATCAGGGCCGATCAGGCAGAGCGCATACATTCCCCGCAGACGCTGAAAGGCGCGTTCACCCTCGCGGTCGTAGAGATGAAGCAGGGGCTCGAAGTCGGAGCCGGTGGCCAAGTGGTCGGTCAGATCGTGGTCGCGGGCCAGTTCGAGGTAGTTATAGATTTCGCCGTTGCCGACGACGGTTGCGCCCGCGGCATGCAGGGGCTGCCAGCCGCCCTCCAGGTCAATGATCGACAGCCGCGCGTGGGCCAGGGTGGAACCGGGCAACTGTTCCATTCGCAGGCCGTCCGGACCCCGGTGGCGCAGCGCATGGATCATCGGGTCGACGGCGGCACCCGAGCCGCCCAGCTGGCCTGCGATGGCGCACATCAGGCGGCGCCGAAGTCTGCAAACAGGCTCTTCCACTGAGCGACAACGGCGGCCTCGGAGAATTCGGCGGCCACCCGCGCCGCGCCCGCGGCGGCCAGGCGCTTGCCCAACGCAGGGTCGGCCAGCAACTGTCGAACGCCCCCGGCCAGCGCGTCGGGATCGTCTATGGGCACCAGCAAGCCGTCCTCACCCTCGCGGATCAGGGCACCCGGCCCCTGACTGGCGGCGGCGACCACGGGCAGGCCATGCGCCCAGGCCTGGATCACGACATTGCCCAAGGGTTCGTAGCGGGACGGGAACACGCAGACGTCAGCGGTCCGATAGAGCGCGGAGGCATCCGTCCGCCAACCCAGGAACCGCACACGATCGGCCACCCCCAAAGCCTCGGACAGCCCCCGCAGCTTGCCCTCCATCGGACCCACGCCGGCGATCCAGAGGTAGGCCTCCGGGATCTGGGCCAGGGCTTGCAGGCTGATATCGTGGGCCTTGTTGTCATGTAGCCGCCCCATGGCCAACAGCAGCGGGGCACCCGCAGGCGTTGCCAAGCTGTCGCGGTCTACGGCGACCCCGCCCTGCGTCGCGGCGGCGAAATTAGGGATGCAGGTGACCTTGCCAGCGGGCCAGCCCTTTCCCACGATCCAGTCGGCGATGTCTTCGGTGTTGGCGACCAGATGGTCGAAATCCTTGTAGTATTTGAGGTTATAGTAGCCGCCCAGTCGGCCGATCCGCGCCCAGGGACCCTTTGGCGTATGTCTTGCCGCGCGGTTCATCCAGGCGACCGCAACCTGTGTATCCGTCATGCGGGCGAAACGTCGCACGGCGGGGCGTGTCAGAATATCGATGGGGCCGCCGAAGCGCAGGACCTTCACCGCCACGCCCGCCCGCTTCAGAAGCGCCTCACGGGTCGCATTGCTGCGCAGGGCGCAGGCCTCGGTTAGGCCCGTCCGGTTCAACGCCTGAACGAGGTCTACGAAGTAGGTCTCCGCCCCGCCCTCGCCGGCCGTTCCC
>JANORH010000012.1:0-1920 GCA_031415215.1 Alphaproteobacteria bacterium
GTCGAAAAGACCCGCTTCGTGGACAAGAACTCCGAGCGGTTCACCAAGGCGGTCGCCGACCAGAACGACCCCGAGTTCCGGGCCGGTGCCGAAGCCAATATCATGCTGCGCCGAAATCACTCGGCCCTGGGCGCGTTTCGCAGTGAAGACCGCGGCACGGCCCTCAATCACCTGGGCTTCACCTCCCAGCTGGTCTTCACCACCGCCTGCCTCTCCAACTTCGGACTGGAGCAGAAGGGCGAGGTCGAACTGGCCCTTGAGGCTGCCCGTGCTCACAACCGTATGATGACGGAGTTCTGTTCGGTGGACCGCCGCCTGCTGGCGACCGGCTATGTGCCGCTGATTGATCGGGCCAGGGCACCCGAGATCGCGCGCGAAGCCCTGCGCCTGGGTGCCAAGGCCCTGGTGGTTCCCTCACGCCATCCGCCGGGCTTCTCGGCCAGCCACCGCGAGCTGGACGCCCTCTGGGCCGTCGCGCAGGAGGCGGGCGTGCCGATCTTGTTCCACGTCGGCGGCGAGGAGAAGATGCACAAGGATTATCTGGAAAACGGCCTGCCCTTCGTGAAGGACTTCCACGGCGGCGATGAGAACTTCACCTCGCTGACCTTCATGGCGATCCCGCTCAGCGTCTGGCAGACGTTGTCAGCCCTGGTGATCGACGGCGTCTTCGACCGCTTCCCGCGCCTGAAGTTCGGGGCCATCGAACTGGGGGCCTCATGGCTGCCCAGCCTGATGAAATTCCTGGACTCCGGCGTCGCCGCCTTCGGCAAGGAGGAGCGCCTGCAGACCCTCTCCGGCACACCCTCCGAAATCCTGCGCCGCCAGTTCCGCGTCACGCCCTATCCGCATGAAGACGTCCGCTGGATCATGGACAATTCTGGCGAGGATATGGTGCTGTTCTCCTCCGACTTCCCCCACGTCGAAGGCGGCCGCAACCCGCTGAAACGCTTCAACGACAACCTGCAGGGCGTGAATGAGCGCCTGAAGCGCAAATTCTACCGCGACAATTTTATCGACCTGATGGGCAACGGATTGGCGAAGGACCTGCACGATTTGCCGTCGCTGGTCGCCGCGGCCTGAGTGAGCTTTGCGGTCGACCACGTCTGGATGGCGGCGGCGGATCGTGACGCCCTATGCAACAGGCTATCGGAGCTGACGGGATTGTCTGTCCTCGACGGCTGGTCTCCCGGTGGGACACTTTGGTCGCGCGGCATCCGCTTCGCCAACGGCCCCTTTCTGGACATCCACAACCTGCCGCCAGAGGGGTCAGAGCCGGAACCCAGCCTTCTGTTGCGTGGCGAGTTGCGGGTAGCCCAGACTCTGGCCCGGCACCGGGGATGGCGTTTCACCGCGAACTTGCGTTCCGACATGCCTCAAGAAGTGGCATCGCCATGGTCGCTGGGTTACTTTGGCCGGGGTCAGGGCGTGCTCAGCAAGATCGGCCTGATCGAATACGAAATCGATCCTGCGACGTGCGGAAATGCCGAGTTCGCTGGGAAGCTGTTCGCTCTGGACTCCGCGCCTGCGGCGTGTGCGATCCTGGAGCGGATCTGGATTGGAACCGAAGACGTCGGTCGCGCGGAGGCGGACCTGGCTTGCCTGGGCCTTCGGCCAACCGGCGAGTTCCGCTCAGAGGACCCACCAGCGGTGGGACGGCGTCTTCGCGGGGAGACCGGCGACGTGGTGCTCTGTGAGGGCGGAGGCGGCGTCCTGCGGCTGGATATCGCCGCAGCTCGGGAAACCACGGTATTGCACTTTGTCGGTGTCACCGCAGTGCTGAAGAGCGGAGGGCCGTCGCTTGCTTCAGCCTGAGGTCACGCCGCTCCGCTGGCGCGACCCGCCGATGGGTGAGGTCGCGACGCCTGATGGTCGGCTGCGGCTGACGCTCAGCGTTGGATCTGGACTGACCCGCAGGGCTGG
>JANORH010000013.1:0-15318 GCA_031415215.1 Alphaproteobacteria bacterium
CCGTAATGGCGTCAGCACCCATGCCACCGTAGGCAGCGCCAGGCTGACCGGCCGCGACAGTCAGGGTATCAGCGGCCGTAGAACCGACCAGCAACTGGCTGCCATCGACATAGATAACCGCCTTGCCGGCTGTACCCACGAAACCCGCCTGCGGGAATATAACGGACTTGCCGGTCGTGCCGGAAATGATCGTCACACTGTCCGTGGTCGTCGCTGACGCGGGCGTGAAGAGCACCGTCGTCCGTGTGGCAGTTTCGCTCGCCGACCCGAAAATCAGGGTATCGGTAGACGCGAAAGTTGACGCCTGAGCGTCGGTGATGGTCTCAAAATTATAAATCGGCATTTATCTCTCCAGTCTGTGTCACACGGACCCCCAGAACGCTTGACCCCCATCCCCGATGGAGCAGTCCCAGCGGTCGATTGCTCCACAGCACAATAGCATGGCTGCGGCGCAGGTTAGACGAGCCCAAGGGGAGACGTATCGGAAGCCTGTCGATTAGGCAATATCAAAAAGGCGTTGGCTGCTCGTCGTCAGCCGGTGTTGCATCGACGCCTCTACTCCTCGCGGAACGCGTCTTCCCATGTGCTGGTAATCGGCGAAATCAGATAGCTCATGATCGAGCGTTTCCCACCGACCACCGTCACGCTCGCAGGCATTCCGGCAGTCAGTTTCACGCCCTTCTTGAGTTTCGTCAGCTGGGCAGGATCGATTCGCACATCGACCCGATAGAAGGCGATGCCGCTCTTGTCGTTGGTGAGGCGGTCGGCGGACACGACCGAAACCGTGGCGTCCATGGCGTCGTTGAAACGCTGGTTCAGCCCGGTCAGCCGCACCTTGACCAGCATGCCGACGCGCACCTCGTCGACATCCTCAGGCTTGATCATTGCGGTGACCGTCAGAGGCGCGCCCTTGGGCACGACGTCCATGATCACCTCGCCGGCGCCCACCAGGCCGCCGATGGTGAACTGGGTCAGGTTGAAGATATTTCCGTCGACGGGAGACCGCACCACCGTGGCGTCCAGCGACTGGCGCGCGGCGGTCAGGCGGGGAATCACATCGGCCAGTCGAGACTGGCTGTCGCGCAGCCCCTCGGCTGACTGGCTTTGCCGCTCGTTGCGCAATTGCGCCAGTTGCAGGCGGGTCTCGCCCATCTGTTGGCGCAGCCGCGCGATCTCGGAGACCAGCTGACCCTTGCGGCCAGCCAGTTCAGCCATGTTGCCCTCATACCGGAGCACGAGCGTTTTGGGTGCAAAGCCTTGTTCGTTCAGCTTGCGATAGCCGTCGAGCTCTTCTTTGGTCAGCCGCTGTCGCTCGATAATCGAATCAACCTGCGCCTGTTGGCCAACCACCTGGGTCTGTTGCTGTTCGATTCGCTGGGCCAGAACGGCGGCCTGGCTTTCATTGAGCAGCGCCCGGCTGCTGAACAGAAACTGCTGGTCGCGAATCAGTTGCGCGACGCCCGGTTCGGCGGCTCGTGCCATCACGTCAGCCGGAAAGACCAGGGTTCTGGCCCCGGTGGCTTCGGCCATGAAGCGGGCGTTCTGGGTAACCATGGAGTCGTACTGATTCTGCAACACGTCGACGGCCGCGCGGGCCTCGACATCATTGAACAGCAGCAAGGGCTGTCCGGCGCGGACAGCCTGGCCTTCGGCGACCAGGATCTGCTTGACCGTGCCGGGTTCGCGATGACGCAAGGTCTTGCGCATGGCATCAGCGCGCACTTCGCCCATCGCCGTGATGCCCGTGGCAAGCTTGTCGAACGACGCCCAGGCTCCGAAGCCGAATACGAATATGCCGATGAAGATGGCACCCAGGATCATGGGTTTTCGCAGGCGGGTCTGGAGTTCGGGTGCCATCGGCCCGCGATCATCGCCACCAAAGGTCGGGACGACGTAGCCCTGGTTCTCGGGATCCTGCCGGGGTTGCTTGAAGTCCAGTTTCATCATCCGGCCTCCACAGCACGCACTTCGGTGGGTGCTGGTTTCACCAGACGCGCCATGACCTGATCGCGCGGACCGAACAGCTCAACGCGACCGTCGCGCAGCACCAGCATCTTGTCAGCGGCCCGGAAGACGCCGGGCTTGTGCGAGATCAGCACCACAGTGGCCCCGCTGGCTTTCATGGCGTCGATGGCCCGCATCAGGGCCTCCTCGCCCTCGGCATCGAGGTTGGCGTTGGGCTCGTCGAGGACGACGAATGCGGGTTTGGACAGCATGGCGCGGGCCAGGCCCACGCGCTGGCGTTGGCCTGCAGACAGCACGGCGCCGCCCTCGCCAACCTCGGTGTCGTAACCCTTAGGCATGCGAAGAATCAGATCGTGGACGCCGGCCATCTGGGCAGCCTGGATTACATCCTCGTCGCTGACGTCGTCTCGGAAGCGGGCGATGTTGTTGCGTACGGTTCCGGCAAACAGCTCGGTGTCCTGCGGCAGGTAGCCGACATGGCGGCCAAAGTCGGCGCGGTCCCATGTGAAAACGTCCGCACCGTCCAGTCGGACCACGCCCTGAAGTGGCTTCCAGATGCCGACCAGCAGGCGCGCCAGGGTCGACTTACCGGCGCCGGACGGGCCGATGACGCCCAGAACCTCGCTCGGCTCCAGGGCGAAATTGACATTGCCCAGTACCAGCCGCTGCATGCCGGGCGGCGCGAAGTTGACGCCTTCGACCGAAAGCTTGCCCAACGGACGCGGCAGGGTGGTCGCCGTCGGCGGCGGCTCAGTTTTGGACAACAGTCCATTCAGGCGCTCATAAGACCGCACCATGTTGTTCAATGGATCCCAGGACCCGACGATCTTCTCGATCGGTTGCAACGCGCGGCTGGCCAGGATCATATTGGCGAACAACAGGCCGGAATGGATCTTGCCTTCGACGATCAGATAGGCACCGATCGCCACGATCAGCACCTGGAAGCCCATCCGGACGGCTTTGATCATGTCATTGTACATGTTCGAGGCCTCGGCCGCGGCCGCGCCGCGTTCGATGGTGACAGCGCGATACTTCGACCAGGCCTGACCCAGGGTCGGCAGCAGGCCCATGGCGCGCACAACCTCACCGTTGCGAAGGGCGGCCTCGGTAAAGCCATAGCTTTTCAGCGCTGCGTCATTGGCGTCGCGCAGGGCGGCCTGCGTGGCCCGGGCCTGGGCGACGGCAAGTGCCAGCAGGATCAAGGCACCCACCAGCGTCACCGTGCCCACCAGAGGGTCGATCACGAACAGCGCAATCAGGAACACCGGGATCCACGGCACGTCAAAGATGGCGGCGGCAGCAACACCGGTCAGGGTTTGACGAAACTGATCCAGATCGCGCAGCGCCTGGGCCCGCGCGCCGGGGTCACCGCGTACCGCCGCATCAAAGAGACTGGCGAACACGCGGCCCGACACCCGTTGGTCCAGCGCCACGCCGTAGTTGATCAGGATGCGTGCCCGGAAATCGTCGATGAAGCTCGAGATCACGAAAACAAACAGCGTGATCAGCGTCAGGCTCCAGAGCGTCGCCTGACTCTGGCTGGCCAGGACGCGGCCATAGACCTGAAAAGTGTACAGCGGCAGCGCCAGATACAGGATGTTCGAGACCAGGCTGAAGCCGAAGGCCACGGCGGCGGGCTTGTAACCCTCGCGCAGCGCGCGACCCAATACATTGTCCGGCAGGTCCGAGAGGAACGTCAGGAATTTCATTTCGTCCAGTCCGCCCCTTCAGACGCGTCTCGCGGCTGATACACCATAGTTTGAGAAAAAGGGTGAACGCAGGCGAAATCTGTTGCCTTTGCCCTGAGGCGGAAGGTCTGCAAACGCCGATATGCCGGCACTCCGGCCATGTCAGTGTTACGAATCAACTGGATTTCGCCCTTGCAGGAAAGGCCCTATGGAGCCCTCCTTACCCACGGGATCCCCATGCTGAAGATCGCTATTGTCGGAAGCTGCATTACCCGCGACCTGTGGCCAATCCGTGGCGGCGGGGCCGAACAGCTGTTGTATATTTGCCGGACCAGCCTCCCCAGCCTGCTTGCGCCACCGCTGGAGGGGTTCCGGCCGAACCGCACCCTGCCCGGCGATCTCCACCAGCATGAACACAGCGCTCTGGTCGCGGACTTGCAAAAGACGGCGCTGAGCCGGCTGCTGGCATTCCAGCCGACCCACATCATTTTTGACTTCATCGACGAGCGTTTCGATCTGGTGTCTGCGTCTGGCACTCTGGTCACTCACAGCGCGGAGTTGGCACGAAGCGGCTATCTCAAGCGGCCCGGCTTTCGTGCGGCGCGTCGGATTCCACGATTGTCAGCCCCTTGCGACCAGCTGTGGCGCGATGCAGCGGGGGTTTTTGCGGAGTTGATCCGCTGCACCGAACTGCGGCGCGCGACCCTGATTTTGCACTCCGCTCGATGGGCGACCCGACAAAGGGATGCGGCGGGCCAGATCACGGACATCCGCGATGTCGAGATCCTGAGTGGCGAACCCGCCGGTACCGACGATTACAACGCCCAACTGGCGCGACAGGAAGCGGCCTTCACGGCCCTGATGCCGCCGATGGTGCACATCGAGGCAGACGCATTCCGGCTGGCGGACCCGAACCATCAGTGGGGGTTGAGCCCCTTTCACTATGTGCCGGAATACTACGACGCGGTGCGCAGCCAATTGCGTGAGATGGGCTTGGCAGACGCGTTCAGCGCCCGGCGCGACGCGCCCAGTACTCAAGCGGCGTGACGCCAGCGCGCACCAGGTCCGGACGTGCGGCTATATAGGCGGTGGTCGGAAACCCGACGCCGGCTTCGTTGATCGCCCAGGCGCCGCCCTGCAGATAATCCACCAAAGGATTGACGCCGGGTGGCAAGGCGGCACCGCGCTGCTCGACATAGTCCGCCAGATCAAACCAGGGACTTGGACTGCGCCCTTCAAAGCCGCCCCGTTTCATGAAATGGAGCAACGGCGGCAGGCCGGTTTCCGCGACGTCCGACCATCGTTCCAGATACCAGGCCGGGTCGAACAGAGGATGCGGCGAGTACCCCTTGCGCCATCCCGAGGTCAGGTAGTGCACAAGCGCCGGCTGGCCGGCCGCATCAGGCGCCTGCGCCAGATACCATTCCGGGTCGACCATCGGATGCGGGCTCAGGCCCTGGGCTCCGCCTTCGCGGATGTAGTGGGACACTGGGTCTTCGCCCGCCACCAGAGATGGACCCTGGGCCAGATAGAACACCGTATCGAACAGGGGGTGCGGACTTTCGGCCCCGGCCGCGCCGACCCGCAGATAGTGCTCAAGGGCCGTGAGACTGGTGGCAGCGAGGTCCTCGGCATGACGAGACCGATAGTAGAGGTCGTCGAACAACAGTCCCGCAGCCCGCCCCTCACGACCGCCGGCGGTCAGATAGTGAACGAGGGGCGAAATGCCACGCCGGGCGACATCGGGATTGGCAGCCAGATACCAAGCTGGATCAAAGACCGCAGGCACCTTGCCGCGCAGAGGCACAGCTGCCGTCACCCCGCTCCGGGCTATGACAACGGCTTGTCCCAAGGTGCCCGCTCGGGCCAGCACACGATCCACAAACTGGCTCAACCGATTGTGCCGACGCGGCCGCAAGGGGAAGGTCAGGCTGTGCACCCTGACAACTTCGCGGCGCAGCTGTTCCTGCAGATCCGCGCGCTGGCACAGTGATTCGTGCAGCGCCAGCGTCAACTCTGTCCGGGTCAACGCCTCGCGCACTTCGGCTTGATGGGCCAAACGGTGAGCGCCTGCAAAAGCTTGCTGCAGACCACCGACACCGGCCGCGACGGCGCGAGCCTTGTCGAGCAACGATGCGGCAGGCCCGATTGCCGTCACGACACGCCTTCCTGGACCAGCCAGGCCTGGAAACTGTCGGGTCCGGATCGGAAGGGATCGGCAAACGCCGCCTGCAGATCGGACCGTTCGCGGTAAAGCACACGCTCGGTCTTGGTGATCAGTGTACCATCCTCATAGGCTCCGAACGCCCACCAACGCTCCGGAATGGCAGGGTCTGTCGCCGCTGTTACCTCGCGTTTGTACCAGCTCCAGATTTCGTAGACCGGGAAGTTGCGTCCGGCGTAGCGTCGGGTCATCGCGTCCCCGACCGCGCCCAGCTTGGTGAAATGCCAGAAACGCAGCAGATGACCATTAACGGTGATCCGCCCGTCCTTTTCCACCGTGATCTTGCGGGTGGACAGGTTCCAACTGGCGACGTTGTAGCCGGGGTCGCGGATGATCTTCAGCCGATCGAACAGAGCCGGGACGTGGTCGCACCACCGTTGGTCGACGAACAAGCCGTTGGGCATGTCGTCATAGCAATAGGACAATAGCCGGTCGTTCCACCATTTCGCGAACCGCGCGCCCTCGCCCGTCGTACGGATCGCTACAAAGCCAAGATTGAAGATGCCGGTGCGGGAGGCCGACAGGTCGTTATCAAGGATCGCTGCATGGTCGTCGTTCGCGTCCACCAAATGGGGGGTCAGCAGGATATCGTGATCTTCAAGCCAGGCCTCCAGCGGTGCCAGACTGCCCAGCGCCGCCGTGTCAGGATCCATGTAGATCACGGCGTCGAAGCCCCAGCCGCAGGCCTGGTGCATGAAGGGGCCCTTCACGGCCGTACAAACCTCGACCACGTCGTGCTTGAACAGCCAGCTCGCGAAGTCTGGAATGCCCAGGTCGCTGGCCCAGACAAGCCGGTCAAAAGACTCGCGGGACGGATCGAACACGAGGCCTTCGGGAGGTCGGTCAGTGATCAGCGCTGCCAGCTCCCAATCCGGGTGGTGCTTGCGCAGGGTCTTGAACAACACCCGCGCCCGGTTGAGGTAGGAAAACGTGAAACTGGAATAGCAGAGAATTTTCATGGATTTGGCGTCATCGCCAGGTCGAGGGTGAGCGCGCTGTAGACCAGATCATACAGCATCGGTCGCCGCTGCGCGCGGCCAAGTTGCAGGATGGCACCGGTCTGGAAGGCCGTCGTCAAGGCAGTCTCGTCAGCCAACACCTGGCCATGCCCACCTTCAGTGACAAAGGCTACGACATTGCCGCTGTCCGGCCCGGTGACGATGGCGCAACCGGCCGCCACGGTCTCATAGGCCACGAACGAAAAGGTCTCGCGACAAAGCGGCCAGATCAGAACGGCATCAACATCGGCCGCCTCAAGGGCTTGCTGCATAGCCATCGGATTGTCCGACCCGCCATGGACCTCGACGAACCGGTAGGGCATCGCCCGGTCGCGCATTGCGCCGAGGTGGATGAACTCATATCGCGGATCCTCGCCAAACCTTGACGCCAACGACATAAAGGCTGGCCAGCCTTTGTGCGGCACAGGCAGACCCGCATAGGCAAATCGAAACGGACGTCCGGCCGGAGAAACGTTACCCGGCCCCCGAGACTTGAGGTGCGCCAGCGGCAAGACGACGGTCGCTTCCGCCGGTAGATCGGTTGATCGCTGCCACAGGTCCAGCGTGGATTGTGATGGTGCAGCGACGGTCAGGGCAAGACGCGCAAACAGGCGGGCATGACCAGAAGTATGGCGCGCACGCCACGTCCCGAACAGGCACACAGCACAGGCCGGGCTGTCCGGCGGCGGTGCCCCGCAATCCTCCACACCGTTCCTCAGCAAATGATACCCAGCGCACAGGCTGGCGAAGTCATGCAACCAGAACACGCCGCGATCCAGGCCGACCGCCGCCAGGATATCCGCGACCTCGTCCGGTGCGTGGCCGAGCAGGCTGTGGATTGCAAAACTGCGCCCCGTCGCCACGGGCCCGGCCGCCTGGCTAAGACCGCGAATGATCGCTTCCAACGAGAAGGTACCGAGGACACGCCCATTCCATACCACCCCCAGCGCCTCGGTTTCATCCGCCTCGCGCACCACAGGCCAAGGTCTCGCACTGTAGACATGCAGATGATCGCGTCCCTGCCCGGCCACACCCGCGGCCTCCCGCCGGATCGCGAACTGCATACCGCCGAGACTGGTCGAATAATCGTCATGGCTAAAGGTCACATGCAGACCGGCCAATCCGTCACGCGCCGAGACCAGCGCCGACGCGAACTCCTCCGCAGTGCCGACCGTCACCTGTCCCAAGGTGATGTGTGCGAGGCGGGCCTCGAGGGTTTGCTGCTGTTCGATGATGTCGAACCTGAAGCCCAGCGGGGATTCAGGTGCAACGCCCTTTGGCCGACCGTGAGTAAGATAATGGACGAACGGATTGGTGCCTGACGCGGCCACCTCAGGAAACGCCGCCAGGTAGCCGATCACCGAGAAATCGGCGCTGGGATCGCGGCCTTCGCGCCACCCATGGGTCATGAAGTGAGTAAGCGCATCGGCACCCACCTCGGCGACATCCGGGTAGGTCGCCAGATAATAAGCTTGATCGAAGGCCAGCGCGGCGATGCCGGCGTCAGAGTCCGGGTCGAGCCTGGGTTGAGGCCGTCGAAATCGACCCAGGGCTGATGAGATAAGACGCTTCACGAACGCTGATCCACGAGGCTGCGGCTCATGTCGCCATAGACCAGCTCGTAGTGGCGAACGATCCGCTTCGAGCGCGCCAGCGCGCAGATCGCGCCGGTCTGAAACGCGTCCATCAACGCCGCTACATCAGCCAGCACCCGACCTCTTCCGCGTACGGCTGCAAAGGCGGCAACATTGCCGCTGTCAGGGCCTGTGACCACCATCGCGCCGCCCGCCACAGCCTCGTAGGCCGTAAACGAGAATGTCTCCCGGCAGAGCGGCCAGATCACGGCGACGTCAACCTTGAGGGTCTCGATGGCCTCAAGCATCGCGCGCGGTCGTTCGGTCGTAGCCATAACAGCGTGAAAGGTGGCGGGCACTCCGGGATCAGGTCGTCCGCCCAGATGCAGGAATTCGTAGCGGGGATCCTTGGCCAGGCTTAGTGCCAATTCGCGGAATATCGGCCAGCCCTTGAGCGACGATGGCATCCCCAGGAAGGCGATACGCAACGGTCGCTCAGTCGCCGACGTTGCCCGACCCTGCGACACCAGGCGGGCCAAGGGTACAACCACAGCAGCGTGCGCGGGAAGGCCGGTGCGGTCCAGCCAAAAATCAAGTGTGATTTGCGACGGTGCCGCCACAGTCAGCGAAAGGCGTTCAAAAAGGCGCTGATGGGCTTCGGTGTGCCGAGACCGAAAGGCGCCATAAGTACAGACGCCGCAGGCGGCGCTCTCGGGCGATGGTGCTGCGCAATCTACGACGTCGTTCCGCTGAAGATGAAAGCCCGCGCACAGACTGGCAAAATCATGCAGCCAGAAGGTCCCCTTGGAAAGGCCGACCGCCTCCAGAATGTCGGCGGTCGCATCCGAGGCGTGGCCCAGGAGGCTGTGGATTGCGAAACTGAGCCGGCCTGCCGGCCTGACCAGGGCCAGCACGTCACGCACGGACTCTGGATCGTACACGCCGAGGTGACGTCCGTTCAGAAGAACGCCCAGCGGACCGGTTTCGCCCTCGACCCGAACGGTGGACCAGGGAGAGGCCGGAAACAAATGCAGATGGTCGCGACCCATCCGTATAAACAGGTCGCCCTCGTGCCGGACGCAGAACTGCAGTCCACCGGCGCTTTGCGTGTAGTTGTCATGGCTGAAGGTGATGTGGAGATCGGGCTTCAGTGTCGCCAGCCGGGTGGCCAGCACTTCTGCCGGGTCCAGCGTAAGCGCGCCGGAGGCCGCAACCGACGCGGCGATCCGATCACCTACCGGCCGCAGACGCGCAATGACGTCAAACTCGAAGCCGAGATCGTGGCGGGCGGCGCGACCCTCGGCGCGGCCGGCGACCTGATAGTGCGCGAACGGATTGAGCCCGGCGGCGGCCACATCGGGGTTGGCCTCCAGATAGTCGCGCACCGAGAAGGCGGGGTTAGGATCGCGGTCCTCCAGCCACCCGGTCGCGAGGAAGTGCGCCAGCGGATCCATGCCCGAGGCCGCGACGTCGGGGTTGGCCGCCAGATAGAAGGCAGGTTCAAACCCCGAGGCGACCGCCGCGTCGGACTCGGCCTTCGAAATCGCGACTGACCTCAGACTGTCGGTCACGCCCAGCGCTTGCGCCGTTTGCGCCCGGACTACGGCAAACCTCGCGTAGCCCCACGGCTGCGGCGCCCAGGCGATGGATTCGTAGTAGGCGCGGGCATACCGGGACGGGGCGACGTCGCGGCCTTCAAATCGACCCTCCGTAAGATAGTGAAACAGGGGATCCATGCGCCGGCGTTTCACATCCGCGTTGGCGTCCAGATAGGCTTGCGCCGAGAACCACGGAGCCGGGTCGCGACCCTCGCGCCAGCCCTGCCGCCGGTAGTGCCAGAATGGATCCATGTCAGGCGGCAGGTCATCGTGGGTTGCCCGATAGAACGCCGTGTCAAACGCGACGGACGTCACGCGCTGAACGTCTTCATCGGTCGGGCGAGAAGCGGCTCGAGCCGAGGCGGCCATAGGGACAACGATTCCTGCACGGGGCGGCGCGGGTGGTGTGCAACAGATGCAGGATGCGATCAACCGCTTGCGGCGCGCGACCGTGGACCTTACCACCCCATCACGATGAGCCGCGCGCCCAAACCCCGAAAGGCGACGATCGCCAAACCTGCGAAGGTCCCGCCCACGTCGCGCACGGCCTATCTGGTGCTGGGCATGCATCGTTCGGGCACCTCGGCGGTGACCCAACTGCTGGCGCTGGCGGGTGCCTCCCTGCCGACCAATGTGATGCCGGGCGACGAACACAACGCCAAGGGCTACTTCGAACCCTGGAAGATCGCCATCTTCAACGACGAGCGGCTGAGGGCTGCGGGTTCTGCATGGGACGATGTTTTCGCCTTTCCCTATCGGACCTTGCCGTCGGCGCTGGACGCCGACTGGCTCAGCCGCGCGGGCCAACTTTTCGATGCCGAGTTCCGGCGTTCCACCTGGCCGCTGATGAAGGACCCGCGCGCCACTGTGCTGTTACCGCTGTGGCGGGCTGTGCTGGCCGAACGCGGCATCGGCATTCGGTGCGTGATCCCGGTGCGACATCCCTTGGCCGTGGCAGCGTCTCTTGCCCGACGGGACGGATTTGCGCCGGAAAAGTCGGTTCTGGTCTGGAGCGCCTACATGCTGGCGGCAGAGGCCTATACCCGCGATCTGCCTCGCGCGTTTACGGGCTACGATGCCCTGCTGTCGGACTGGCGGCTGGAAGTCGCGCGGATCGAAGCTGCCCACGGCGCAGCGCTGCCCCGGTTGACCGCTGCGGCCGGTCGCAGGATCGACCAGTTTCTGACCCCGGATCTGCGGCACAACGGCAATGAGACCGGGCTGGCAGACCTGGGGTGGGCCGGACAGATTGGTCGGACGGTGTTCGACTGGTTCGAGGCCAAGGCGGCTGGTGGCGATCCCGACCGTGCGGCCCTGGAGACTGCTGCTGCCGAGTTGGCGCGGCGTAACACCGAATTTGGCATGCTGGTCTCACCAGCGGCGCGGGACCTGGCGGCGAGCCGGGCGGAACTGCTGGAGGCTCGCCAACAGCTGGAGGGCGCTGCAGCCTTCCTGGCCGAACTGCGAGCCAATGTTGAACGTCTGGAAGCCGGCTGGCGGGCCGATCAGACGAAGCTGGGCGAGGCCCTGACCCTGCTGAGCGCCATCGACGCCCAGCTGGACGCGGCGCTGGCCGAAATCTAGCGGGCCCGTAGCCTGGGATCGATCGCGAGGTAGAGTGCACCCGTCAGCGCCGCCAGATCCAGAATATAGAGATAGCGGTAGTCGCAGGCGATCGAGATGGCAAAGAAGCTGGCCGCAAAGCCCAAGGCGCCGACCATAAGCCCCGCGATCACCAGATCGGCCGGGTCGCGGCGGAACATCAACGCGACAAACACGGCCAGGGCGATCCCCGCATAGGCCAGATGCGACATGGCCGGCGTCTCGAAAAACCAGGTGGCATAGTTGTAGATTCGGCCATCGTGCAGATCGGCGCGAGATCGGATACCGAGATCCGAAAGAGCTTTTCCCGGCCCTAGAATTCCAACGTGCAGCGGCAGGCAGCGGTCTATCTGCGGCGTGGCGACAACCTGCTGAAACGCCAGCAGACGACCCCGCAGATAGAGCTCCGGGTCGCCGGTCACCAGATCGAGCCACTCGGCCTGAATGACCTCCCGCGAGAGCACGGGCAAATGGGCGTCAAGCCAGGGATCGGCCGCCATCACATCGACCCGTTCCGGAGAATAAAGTCGGGTGGCATTGCGTCGAAGGTAATCGCTGACTTCGGGCGAGGCTCTGTCCAGCCGGGGCGTCGGACGGCCGGGTTGCAGCGCCGCCGCCGCGACGAGGTCATAGGTCTGCAGAATGCGAATCCCACGGCCGCCCGCGTCATCGGGAGCGCCAATCCCCTGCGGTCGAGCGACCGCGCTGAGAATCAGGGTCAGCAACGCAACGCTGACCAGCCAGCCCAGCGCGAGTCTCGCGCTGCGACCCCATCCGCGATGAGAAGACGCCAACGCCAACGCCAGAGCGGCGGGCAACGCCAGCAGCAGACCGTTCTGTCTCAGCAGGCCCGCAACAGCAAACAACAGCGCGGCGAGCGTGAGGGCGATCCAGGGTGGAGCTGCCGCCCGGTCGCGAACCCCCAAAGCCAGGGTCACGAAGCCCGCCAGCGTCGCGACTGCAAACAGCACGTCTTTCCAGACGATACCGGGATAGATCATCACTTGCGGCAGCGCGACCAGGCCCAGCGCCAGCAGCGGGGCCAACCAGGTCACGCGCGGTCGCAACGCCGGCAACGCCATCCAGCTGCCAAACAGCAGCAGGCCATTCAAGACGGTCATCAAGGATCCGCCCGGACGCAGACTGTCCAGTACGCCCAGCAGCCAGCCGAAGATGGCCGGGTTCCAGGTCTCGCGGACGCCGAACCGGCCTTCTCGCAGAGCCAGCACCGAATCGACCGACATATGGCCTGGCCAGTTCAGCAGCAGCATGCCGCTCAAGGCTGCCAGCAGGATCAGCCACAGCGACCAGCGCGCGGCAACGCCACCGGCCATCATCCCGCTTCGTCCGGGGTTTCCAGATCGCGTAACACCGCCAGATAGGGGTGGATCGGGCGCGCAGGAACATTCAGCACGTCAAAATTCATAGCCTGCAGCAGGAACTGGGCGCCCAAGATCACCGGCAATGCCGCAAGCATGACTACACCAGCGGACGCCGCCTGACCCGGCACCCGGTTGGCCAGATAGCTGAGCGCATAGGCGACACCGAACATCGAGAAGAACAACCCGAACACAAATTCCAGTGTCGCCGCGTTGAAGTCGCGCACGAAATACTGGCCCACCACGCGCTGGGCGAAGTTGCGAGCATGCTGAAGCGCGAACGGCCCCAGGATCCGGCTGACGCGGATGTTGGAAATCTCGTCGGCGTAGCGCGCCGGCATCGGCACATCGCGGACCACCGCGCGCAGGGTGCCCAGGTGATAGAGCAGGTCGGTCTCGAAAAAGAACCGCCGCGACACCTGCTTTTCCATCACCAGCCGCGCCACGTTGGATTCCAGGGCGGTGTAGCCATTGGTGGGATCGAAAATGTTCCAGTAGCCGGTGGACAGCTTGGCCGCGAAGCTGAGTAGAGCGTTTCCCAGCACGCGGATCGTCGGCATGGTGGTCAGGTGGCTGATTGACGTGAAGCGGTTGCCCTTGGCGTAGTCGGCCTCGCCCAACAGGATGGGCGCCACCAGCTGGGCGGCATAGGCCAGGTCCATCTGGTCATCGCCGTCAACCTTGACCAGCACGCGGGCACCTAGACGTACCGCCTCGGCGTATCCGGCCAGAGTGGCGCCGCCGACGCCCTGGTTCCGCGCCAGACGAATCACCACGACGCGCGGGTCGGTAGCATTGGCCTCAATGAAGTCGCCGGACTGTTCGGGACAGGCGTCATCGACGCATACGATTCCCTCCACCCAAGGCGGCGTCTTCGCGATCACGCGAAGGACGTGGTCGCGCACCTTGTAGCAGGGCACAATCAGCCAGACGCCGGAGCCTTCAAGACGTAGCGGTGGCATACCGCGCGTCGCAACGGGCCGACGGGTCAACCGTTTAGCGGGTGTCTGGGTTGGGGATCTGGCCACGACACCCGGCTTACAGGCAACTCGCGTCCGGTGCCAAGCCCGTGTCCTTGCGCCCCTCCACCTCGCCTGTTACCTCCGGCCCTTCGTTCGGGAGCGCCAATGGATACCGCCACCCATATGCTGCGGACCGGACAGCGCGGGACGCTGTTTCAGTTGCAGATGGCCGGGCGGGATCTGCGGAACTCGTTCGGGCGTCTGGGGCTGGCGTGGTCGCTGGCCTGGCATGATGTCAGTTCGCGCTATCGCGGATCGATCCTGGGGCCGTTCTGGATCACCCTGTCGATGGGGCTGATGACGCTCGGCATCGGGTTTCTCTACGCCAATCTGTTTGCCATCGAGCTGCACATCTTCCTGCCCTATGTGGCGCTGGGGATCGTGTTTTTTGCGGTGATGACAGGCACGGTCAACGAGGGCTGTGAGACGTTTGTCCAGGCGGCGGGGATATTGTCGCAGACCAGCCTGCCGATGTTCACCTTTGTCTGGCGCACGGTGCTGCGCAACCTGATCAACCTGGCCCACCATCTGGTGATCGTGGTCGCGGTGCTGATCTTCTACGGTTACTGGCGCACGGCCAATGTGCCACTGGCGCTGCTGGGTCTGCTGCTGATGGTGCTGAACGCCGGCTGGTTGTCGATGCTGGTGGGGATCGCCTCGGCCAGGTTCCGCGACATTCCCCAGATCGTGATGTCGGTGATGCAGTTCGCCTTGTTCATGAGCCCGGTGTTCTGGAAACCTGGGCGGCTGAAGGACTATCAGGCGTTCCTGGATTTCAACCCGTTCTATCACCTGCTTGAGGCCGTACGGGCACCCTTGCTGGGAGCACCGGTCGAGGTGGGCAGCTATCTGTTCCTGGTGGGCATGGCCGTCGTGGGCTGGCCGATCAGCCCCAGACGATCCCCGGCCTCCAGCTTGAGCGAAACACTCTGCAGGGCGGTGACATCGGTTACGCCGGAATGGCGGCCCAGCCGTCCGCCTACGGCGACCCGGGCCAGCGCCTTCTTCAGCGACTTGGCGTCGACGCCATAGACCGGGAACCTGAGCGTCAGGTCGGTGCAGGTGATGGAGGCGGACGCGGGCTTCATAGGTAGTGGACGATCCGGCGGCGCGTGCGTGCGAAACTCAGAAAGGTGACCAGCCAGCCCACGACGGCCATGCCCACCAGAAACAGATAGCTGCCCACCTCGACCGGTGCTCCCAGCAAGGGTGCCCGTACGGCCTCAAGCAGGTGATAGAACGGGTTGAAATCCAGGAACGCCTGATAG
>JANORH010000014.1:0-4612 GCA_031415215.1 Alphaproteobacteria bacterium
TGGCTGCAGCCTGACGCTCTCCGAGGGGCGTCAAGTCACTCTCCATATGGCCCTGGATCCGGGCCTCCCGGTTCCAGAAGGTTTCGCCATGACGCAGCAGGATGATCATTTCTTGCGGCGCACCACCGGGTGCGAGCTCGAAAGGCCGCCGTCCACGGCGATGGTCTGGCCGTTGACATAGGACGCGTCGTCCGAGGCCAGGAACAGGGCGGCGTTGGCGATTTCTTCCGGCACGCCATAGCGGGTGGTGGGGTTCAACTGGCCGATCCGGTCCTCATTTCCCCGCGCGCGCGCGCCGTCGAAGATCGGCTTGGTCATGCCGGTCTCGATCAGGCCAGGCGCAATGGCGTTGATCCGCACGCCGGTGCCGTAAAGCTCGTTGCAGGCGGTCTTCACCAGACTGATCACGCCCGCCTTGGACGCCGAATAGGCCGGACCGCCAGCGCCCGACCGGATGCCCGCGACCGACGCCGTACAGATGATCGAGCCTCGGCCCTTGGGGATCATCACCGCCGAGGCGTGTTTCACCGCCAGGAACGGGCCGATCAGGTTCACCCGCAGCACCTCGGTCCAGTAGTCGGTGGTCTGTTCGTGCAGCGGGGTGAAACCGCCAGAGATCCCGGCATTCGCCCAGAAGACGTCAAGGCCGCCGAATTCCGAGACCGCACGGTCGACCAGGGATTTCACAAACGCCTCGTCGCCGGCGTCGCCGATGAGGGCCACGGCCTTGCCTCCGGCGGCGCGGATAGCGTCCGCCGTCTCGTTTACGGCCGGGGCCCGGTCGGCGATGACCATGCTGGCTCCTTCCGAGGCGAACAGCTTGGCGGCGGCGCGCCCGATCCCGCTGGCGGCCCCGGTAATGACGGCCGTTCGGCCTGATAGTCGTCCCATGGTGTGTTCCTTGCGAAGGGCCCGAACTAACGCCCGGCCAGATTTGCGATCAATCCCACGCCCAGCAGCAGGCAGAGCGGTGAGTAGTAACGGGTGTTCAGTCGGACAAAGGCGGTCCCGGCGCTACGCCGCCAGATTGCGGGAACGTAGCCCGCCATGCCGCGCAACAGGAACACCGCCGTGAAGACACCGTACGCCAGCTGTACCAGCAAGTATGAGGGACCTTGCTGATCCCCGAAACTGACGAGGGCGATGAGACCGATGCCGGCAAGGATCGCCACAGCCACAGCAAAGCATGCGGCCGGTGGCGGCATCCGACCGCCGGGGGTCTTGCCAATCACCATATCCGCCAGCCCGGTCTCGTCATGGCCCGGCCAGCGCCCACCCAGACCCCAATAGGCGTGTAACGCCGCAATGCCGGCCAGGACCAGGCAGAGCGCGCCCGCCAGGACCAGCATCATGCCGAAGCTCGCGAGACGGCTGAGCAGATGGCGTCAAGGAAGACGTCGTAGAGATCCGGCGGCATGTCGTGGCCCATCCCCGGGATCATACGCAGCTCGGCGTCCGGAATGGCGGCGGCAGTGGTTTCGCCGCCAATGGGCTGAACCAGCGGGTCATCGGCCCCGTGCAGGACAACCGTAGGTATAGTCAGCGCTTTTAGCCCCGCCGTGCGGTCACCATCGGCCATGATCGCCGCGCGCTGGCGTGCGACGCCGGGTGGATTGAACCCACGGCGGTATTCCGCTTCCGCCCGGGCGCGCAGGTCGCCGGGCGGCCACGGATAGTCCGGACTGCCGATGGTCAACGCGTTGGCAACGCCATGGTCGAGAAACGCCGCGAAATCAGCCGCGGGATCCGGCGACGCCACATTCAGGACCGCCATGGCCTCAGGCGTCGACTTGAGGGTTCCGGGCGCGCCGGTCGCCGACATGATCGAAGTCAAAGACTTGACCCGGTCGGGGTGATCGATGGCCATCCGCTGCACGATCATGCCGCCCATGGAAACGCCCACGATGTGCGCGCGCGCGGCACCGACAGCCTTCAGGACGGCCACGGCATCATCGCTCATATCCGCCAGGGTGTAGGGCTCGGTGGGCCAGCTCGACTGGCCCACATCGCGGTTGTCCATCCGCACCACACGATACCGTCGCGCGACCAGCAGGCTGCAAAATGCCTCCGGCCAGCGGGTCATCTGCGAGCCCAGACCGTTGACCAGCAGGATGGTCTGTGGCCCCTCGCCGAAGGTCTGGTATTCCAGTTCCACGGTCCCGTTTCGAGCTCTCGGCATCACTTCGTCTCCGGCGTTAGTATCCCGTGGGTTGAATGTTGGTGTTTGCGACAATCCTGTCGCGTGAATCGACTGGTCATCCGACGGCCCTCACGCCTATCATGTCGCCTGGATGTCGCCTTGGGGGAGGGTTCGGCTAAACGAATGCGCGTTATCGTTCCCCTGTTGCTGTCCCTCGCAATGTGGGGGTTCATCATCCTCGGCCTCGTCGGGTTGTGGCTGAAGATCGTTAGCTGAACCCCCAACGCGTCTTCGTCTTCAAGGGATCAGCAGAACCCGTCCAACCGCCTGCCGGCTTTCGATATAGCGGTGCGCTTCGGCGGCTTCCGACAGCGGGAACGTCCGGTCGATCATCACCTGAAGTTCGCCGCTGGCGACGTCAGCGATCAGCTTGGCGATGTTCTTCTGCACCCGATCCGTCGCGATCTCGGCGCCCAGGAACACGCCTGACAGCGAACGATTGCCGCCCATCATCGAGCCGACATCCACGCGCATGGGCTCGCGACCTGCGGCCCCGACCATCGACACTCGACCGCGATAGGCCAGCGAACCGATGGAGGACTGCAACGTGGGCCCGCCCACCGAGTCGACGATGACGTTCACGCCCTTCTTCTCGGTAATGCGCATGACCTCGGCGACCACATCGTGGGTCTTGTAGTTGATGCCGTGGGTCATGCCGATGGCCTTCAGCTTCTCCAGTCGCTCATCGGACGAGGCGGTGGCCAGGATCATCGAGGCGCCCGCGCGCGCCGCCAACTGGATCGCCGCCACACCGACGCCGGAGGCGCCGGCCTGAACCATGACGGTCTCACCCTTCTGCAGACGGCCGAACTCGAACAGGCAGTCATCAGCCGTACCAAATGTCACCGGGATCACGGCGGCATGGCGGACATCCATGCCATCGGGGATCACCCAGGCCGTCTTGGCCGATACGGCGCGCAGTTCGGCGTGGCTTCCCCAGCCGCCGGTCGTGGCGACCTTCTGGCCGACCTTCAGATGTGTAACTTCGGAGCCGACTTCGATGATCGTACCGGCGGCCTGATAGCCGACCACATGGGGATTGGTCATCAGTGGACCGCCGTGGCGGTTCAGCGTGTCGCCACCCTCGATCGAGACCGCCTCGACCCGGATCACGATGCCCTTGGGGTGGCACTGTGGATCCGGCACGTCTTCGTAGCGCAACACGTCCGGCGGGCCATTCTCGTAGTAGACGGCGGCTTTCATTGGCGGCTCCCTTAAACGCTTGTTTGACGAACCCATTCCACGGGCACGGCAGGGGTGCAAGCGCGGAACCCCTGCGGCTCGCCAAAGGCCACGATCTGATGAAGGGTCGGCCCAATGCGCGCCGATCTCGATCCGGCGACGACGCATCATTGGAAGCAGGCGAAAGACCTAACCGTTGCGCTTCACATGGTTCCGAACAGCCCCGATGATCTGGTCCTGAACGTCGGGTTCCAGATAGGCGTGCATCGGCAGGCTGATGACCTTGGCGGCCGCCGCCTCGGTGACGGCCAAGCCGCCGGGCTGGGGATAGTGAGCGTAGGGCGTCTGGCGGTGCAGGGGTAGCGGATAGTAGACTGCTGTGGGGATGTCCTGGCTGCGCAGGTGGGCGGCCAGGCCGTCGCGGTCATCGGTCTCGATGGTGTATTGAGCCCAGATCGAGACGCCGCCTTCGATCACCGGTGGTGCGCGGACCACATCGCCCAGGCCCACGGCGTAGCGGAGGGCCACACGATTCCGGGCCGCAATCTCGTCCGGGAATATCGCCAGCTTCTGCAACAGGACCGCGGCCTGGATGGTGTCCATCCGGGCGTTCATGCCCACCCGCATGTTCATATATTTGGGGTCGTGGTCGAAGGTACGGCCCTCCAGATCGGATTTCACGGCCTGACCGTGGACCCTCAGCGAGACCATCAAGTCGTGCAGGTGCGGGTCGTTGCAGAGCACCGCGCCGCCGTCGCCGTAGCAACCCAGCGGCTTGGCCGGGAAGAACGAGGTGGTGGTGACGTCCGCCCAATGCAGCGGGTGATGGCCGTGCAGGGTGCAACCGAACCCCTGGGCGCTGTCGGCGATCAGCTTCAGGCCGTGTTGGCGAGCGATGGCGGCGAGCGCTGGATAGTCCGCCGGTTGTCCGAACAGGTCGACGGCGATGATCGCGCGGGGGGTCAGCTTGCCCTCGGCCTTGATGGCCAGGATCGCCGCCTCAAGTTTCGCCGGGTCCAGATTGTAAGTGTCGGGCCGCACGTCCACGAACACCGGGCTGGCCCCCACCAGCGGCATCACCTCGGCTGTGGCCGCGAACGTGAACGACGGGCAGAACACCGCGTCGCCGGGCCCGATCCCCCAGGCCATCAGCGGCAGGATCAGCGCCTCGGTGCCGGAGCCGCAGGTCAGGGCATGGGCTGCCCCGCCAAAGGCGCAGAGCTCGGCCTC
>JANORH010000015.1:0-3306 GCA_031415215.1 Alphaproteobacteria bacterium
GCTGCCGCCGCCGCTGCCGGCGCTGCTGCCCCGGCAGTTGTTGAAGAAGAGCAGACCGAATTCACCGTCATGCTGACCGCCGGTGGCGACAAGAAGATCAACGTGATCAAGGAAGTTCGCGGCGTGCGTCCGGACCTCGGCTTGAAAGAAGCCAAGGACCTGGTCGAAGCGGCCCCGACCCCTGTGAAGGAAAACATCTCCAAGCAGGAAGCCGAAGAGATCAAGAAGAAGCTGGAAGATGCCGGCGCGTCCGTCACCATCAAGTAGGCGACGTTCCGTTTCAGACGTTCGAGGGGCCGGAAAGCGATTTCCGGCCCCTTTTTCGTGCCCCCAAATGGGGGAGGCCGGCAAGCATCAGCTGATGCAAGCTGCGGGCATGATCAAAATGTCCATCACGGCCACCGGCCTCTACGCCATCGCCCTGCTGCTCAGCGCGCCTTCGGCGCATGCCCAGTCCGCGGAACAATACAATCGCGCCAGCCAGGCGATTCAACTCTGCAGCTCCCCGCAGGGCGCGCTGATCCCCGAATGCGCCAAGCTGCGCGGGACGTATGGTGCCCCGACGCTCGGAGGCGGTGGTGGTGGCGGCCTTGGCGCGTTGGGCAGCCTGGGCGGGTTCAAGGGCATGGGTAGCGCAGGCAAGGCGGCCGGGATCGCCAACCTGCTGGGGTCCGCCATGAGCCAGGCCCGCAGTGCCGCTCCGGCCCAGGCCGCCGCTGCGCCGGTGGCCAATACTTCGATGATTCAGCAGGCCATCACCGAATGCGTCCGCAACGCCGCCGGCAACAACGCCATGATCCAGGGCTGCCTGGCCATCGCGACGGGTGCTGCCCCCGTGCCGTCGATACCGTACCCTTCGCGTTGATCTGGAGCCGGACGGGTTGATGTCCGGACCGTCCTTTGACCTGTGAAGGACCGTGCTAGAGCACGACAGCTTGAAGTGGATGCCGGTTCAAGCGCCCGTCGTGCTCCAAACATATGAGAACGAGCCTGTTTATCCGTTTCAGATGATTCCATCTGAAACGGACAGGCTCTAGGCTGCGGCCGTGACCGACTCCCTCACCCTGATTGATATGTTCGTCCGCGGGGTCGCGGTCGGGGCAATTGCGGTCATTGGCCTGGTCTTTCTGGCCAGCGGCGCGGCGCGGAATATCCGCGTGGTGACGGCATTGGTCAGCCTCAGCATCAGCTGCTGGATGGTGTCGGAATCCCAGACCTTGCGGCAGGTTCTGGGCGATGGCAGCAGCCTGATCGACCTCGGGGCCTATCCGGTAGCGGGCATGTTCTGGATGTTCTCGGTCGTCGTGTTCGAGGATCGACCTCTGACCCCGCTACGCTGGGCACCGGCCGGGGTCTTGCTGACTGTGGCGTTGATTTGCATGATCCTGCCTGAACCGCAGCGAACCTGGCTGTGGGCCGCCCGGAACATCCTCGGTGGACTGCTGTCGGCCCATGTCATTCTCATGATTGTCCGAGGTTGGTCAGGGGATCTGCTGGAGTCGCGACGACGGCTGCGCGGATTGCTTCTTGGGGTCGGGGGCCTAATGGCCGTTATCAATGTCGTCATGGGCCTGGCCAATCGGATCGAGCCGCACAGCGTCTGGCAGATGTTCATGACCGGCGGACCCTACGGCATTGCCATTTTCTCGGTCGTGATGGTGGCGGGCGCAGTCCTGTTCCTGCAGCCCCGCCCGGCCGTATTCAACGTCTCGCGTCCATCGACCCCAAGCGTAGATGCGCGAGCTGAGGCTTCCGAAAGGCTGATGCTACAAAGCCTGAACGCCCTGATGGCGGCGGACGGCTGGCGTCGCGAGGGCCTGACCATTGGATCCGTCGCCAGGGAACTCGATGCGCCTGAGCATCGCCTGCGGCGGCTGATCAACCAGCGGCTGGGCCACCGAAACTTTGCCGACTTCGTCAACAGCTATCGGATCGAGGCGGCCAAGACCCGCCTGGGCGACCCGCGCCAGGCGCGCGCTACCATTGCCGCTATCGCTTTCGACCTGGGCTACGGCTCTCTGGGCCCATTCAACCGGGCCTTTCGCGCGGCTACCGGCAGTACGCCCACGGAGTGGCGCCGTCAGGCGTTGCAAGCCTCGCCGGATTTGCACGAAGCCGTCTGATTTCAAATGTGGCGAGGCTTTTCCGGCCCCGGCGAGACGGCAACGCATCGGTTCCGTCTTCTTTGCGCATCAAACGCAGAGGACACGCCAATGGATGGGTTGTTTCAGGATATCTGGTCGATGTGGCTTTCGAGCGTCACGGTGGATCTACGTCGATATGTCATCTTCGCCGTGGCCGTGTGGCTGGTGCTGTGGCTGGTGCTGCGAAACCCGCTGCGGGCGCGCAAGATCCGCGACGAGACGCCGGCACGCGGCCAACTCATGAGCGAATTCCTGTTTTCGGTCCGCTCGATAGCTGTGTTCTCGACCGTCAGCGTGGGCATAAACCTGCTGGAGCGCGCGGGCGCCTATCCGATGTCGGAAATGGCCAAAGCGTGGGGGCCGCTGTGGCTGGCGGTCAGTGTCGTGCTGATGATCATAGGCCAGGACGCCTGGATCTATGCGACCCACCGCTGGATGCACAAACCCCGCTGGTTCCGGACGTTTCACCGTCGTCACCACAAGAGCAACAATCCCTCGCCCTTCACTGCCTACAGTTTCGACATGGGCGAGGCGGTGCTGATGGTGCTGTTCGTGGTGATCTGGCCGTTCTTCGTGCCGACTCCGTGGGCGGCCACCGGGTTCTTTATGGTGCACCAGATCTTCCGCAACACCCTGTTGCACGCGGGATATGAGCTGATGCCGGCACGCGCCGATGGTCGTCCCCTGCTGGACTGGATGACCACAACCGTCCACCACGACCTGCATCACGCCCAGGCCGGGTACAACTACGGTGCCTGGTTTACCTGCTGGGACCGCTGGTTCGGCACTGAGCATCCAGACTATCACGCGCGCTACGCCGAGGTGGCCTGGAGACCTTTTTCAGCTATGACCGTGGTGGAAACCGAAGCGCGGAATGAGGCGGCACCGTAAGCCCGCGCAGGCGACATTGCAGTTCCCGGACCCATCGTTTGCGGCGGGGGCGGTCGGGCAAGTGGATCATCGGCTGAGGCAACTGCGGTCGGGTTCCTGGTTTTCTTTACTCTGGGGGCTTCCCAAGCCGACTCAAAGGTCTTATCTCCGCGACTTCACGAAATTTTCCGATTCCCGTGGCGTGCGATCTGTGCGCCGTCGAGAACCGGTCTTCGTGCGTAAATGCTCCGAGGCATGGCCATCTACCCTCAGGCCATGCGAGGGGGCGCTC
>JANORH010000016.1:0-2151 GCA_031415215.1 Alphaproteobacteria bacterium
GTTCCGCCGGCATGATCCGCAGCCAGATCCCGCGCTTTCGCCTGCCGGAAGAGGTGATCGACGAAGAGGTCGGCTTCATCACCGGCCTGGGCGGCATCGAGCTGCGCCTCGGCCAGCGGGTCGACAGCCTGAAAGCCCTGATGGGCGAGGGCTACGATGCGGTCTTTGTGGGCTCCGGCGCGCCGCGCGGCCGCGATCTGGATCTGCCGGGCCGCCAGGAAGCCGCCGCCAACATTCACATTGGCATCGACTGGCTGTCCTCGGTCTCGTTCGGCCATGTGGAGACGATTGGCCGGCGCGTCATCGTGCTGGGCGGCGGCAACACCGCCATGGACTGCTGCCGGTCCTCACGCCGGCTGGGCGGCCAGGACGTCAAGGTGATCGTCCGCTCCGGCTTTGAGGAAATGAAGGCCTCGCCCTGGGAAAAAGAAGACGCGATGCATGAGGACATCCCGATCCTCAACTTCCGCGTCCCCAAGGCGTTCACGCACGAGGCCGGCAAACTCACCGGCGTGCTGTTCGAGGTGGTGAAATGGGGCGTCGATGCGCGCGGGCGCAAGGCGCTGGTGGCCTCGGGGGAACCCGATGAGCACTACCCTTGCGACGACGTGCTGGTGGCCGTGGGACAGGAAAATGCCTTCCCCTGGATCGAAACCGATATCGGCCTCGACTTCGACGACTGGGGCATGCCCAAGGTGGACACCGCGACCTTCCAGTCCAGCGTTCCGAACATCTTCTTCGGCGGCGACGCGGCCTTTGGCCCCAAGAACATCATCTGGGCCGTCGCCCACGGCCATGATGCTGCGGTTTCGATCCACAAGTTCTGTCAGGGCGATGATGTCGCGATCCGCCCGCCGCCCGGTGCCACCCTGGTCAGCCAGAAAATGGGCATCCACGAGTGGAGCTACGACAACGACGTCTCCAACGATCACCGCTACCGCGTGCCGCTGATGGACAAGCATGAAGCGCTGAAGGACATCCGCCTGGAGGTGGAGCTGGGGTTTGATCGCGAACTGGCGCTGGGCGAGGCGCAACGGTGCCTGAACTGCGACATCCAGACCGTCTTCGCCGACAAGCTGTGCATCGAGTGTGACGCCTGCGTCGACATCTGCCCGATGGACTGCATCACCTTCACCGAAGACGGCGACGATGCTGACCTGCGGACCCGGCTGAAGGCACCGGCCACCAACCTGACCCAGGACTTATACCTGTCCGGCAAGCTGCCCACCGGCCGGATCATGGCCAAGGACGAGGACGTCTGCCTGCACTGCGGCCTCTGCGCCGAGCGCTGTCCCACCGGGGCCTGGGACATGCAGAAGTTCTACCTCGAGATGACGCATGCGGAGGGCATCAATGCCTGAGCAACTCCGCATCAACGATTTCGTCGTCAAGTTCGCCAACGTCAACGGCTCAGGCTCGGCCAGCGCCAACGGCCTGTTCGCCCGCTCTGTCATGCGCATGGGTGTGCCGGTGGCGGCGCGCAACATCTTCCCCTCCAACATCCAGGGCCTTCCCACCTGGTACGAGGTCAGGATCACCGAGGCCGGTCATCTGGGCCGTCGCGGCGGCGTCGACCTGATGGTGGCCATGAACCCCCAGACCTGGGACCGCGACGTGGCCGAGGTCGAGAGCGGCGGCTTCCTGTTCTACGATTCCACCAAGCCGATCCCGGCATCGCGCCTGCGCGACGACATCACGGTGATCGGCGTGCCGCTGACCGCCATGTGCAACGAGGCCTACGACCTCCCGCGCGAGCGGCAGCTGTTCAAGAACACCATCTATGTCGGCGCGCTGGCGGCCCTGCTTGGTATCGACCTGGCCGTCATCGAGAGCCTGCTCGCTGACGATTTCGCGGGCCGTGACCGGCTGATCAAGGCCAATGTCGAGGCCCTGGCCATGGGGCACAGCTACGTCCGGTCCTATCTGCAGGCTCTGCCGCTGCAGGTGCGCAAGGCCGATGCCGTCGGCGACCGCATCTATGTCGAGGGCAACAATGCCGCCGCCCTGGGGGCCGTCTACGGCGGGGCCACCGTCTGCGCCTGGTATCCGATCACGCCGTCGACCTCGCTGGCCGAGGCCTTCACCGCCTATTGCCAGGACCTGCGCGTCGAGCCCGAAACCGGCAAGGCCCGCTACGCCATCATCCAGGGT
>JANORH010000017.1:0-17500 GCA_031415215.1 Alphaproteobacteria bacterium
ATCTTGCCGTCCACAAGCCGGAACCGCCGGAAGCATGGGTGGCCGGGTCAAGCCCGGCCATGACGGATAATATGTTGTATTACGCCCTCTGCGTCACCTCGGGCAGTCCGAGAATCCGCTTGGAGATAATGTTCAACTGCACTTCCCACGAGCCGCCGGCAATCGTGCCGCTCTTGGTGCGCAACATGGCCTTGATGGTGCCCGTCTCGTCGTCGGTAAATCCCGGGCCGTCCCAGCCCAGACCCTGATGGCCCAGCACCTCGACCGACAGCTCGGCCCGCTCCTGCCGCACCTTCGAGCCCACGTTCTTCAGGACCGATGACGCTGCATTGGGGCCGGAGTTGCCGCGGTTTTCCTCTGCCGCCCGACGACCGGTCAGCTGGAACGCGCGCTCCTCCATCAGGTGCTCGGTGATCCGGCGGCGCAGATCGACATCGGCCAACCTGCCGTCATCGCCCAGGCCGACGTAGTCCCGGGCCAGATCCTTCAGCGGCGGGCCGGGCACGGCACCCGGCCCAGCTCCGCCACCGGCGCCCGAAATCCCCTGGCGTTCATGTTGCAACAGCCGCTTGGCGATGGTCCAGCCACCATTCAGCGGCCCCATCAGGTTGGCCTTCGGCACCTTCACATCTGTGAAGAACGTCTCGCAGAACGGCGCGGTGTCATTGATCAACCGGATCGGTCGCGGCTCGACCCCACCTCCGGCCATGTCGATCAGCAGGAAGCTGATGCCCTCATGCTTCTTCGAGGTGTCGGTCCGCACCAGACAAAAGCACCAGTCGGCCTTGTCCGCGCCACTCGTCCAGATTTTGCTGCCGTCCACGACATAGTGGTCGCCCATATCGACGGCCTTGGTTTGCAGTGACGCAAGGTCCGATCCGGCGCCGGGTTCCGAGAACCCCTGACACCACATTCGCTCGCCCTTCACGATGGACGGGATGTGTTCCTGCTTTTGCACCTCGGTGCCGTACTCCATCAGCGTCGGGCCAAACATGATCACGCCCATGCCGCCGATGGGATTATAGGCCCCGATAGCCGCCAACTCCTGCGCCAGCACCCTGGCCTCGTCGCGGGAGAGCCCGCCACCGCCATAGGCCCGTGGCCAGGTCGGCACACCCCACCCCTTGTCGCCCATGGCCTTGCGCCACGCATCCCGCTCCGGCGTCAACGCCTCCAGCCGCTCACCGCCGCCGGTGGACCCCTTCAGCGAAGGGGGAAAGTTGGCCGCCAGCCAGCCGCGAGCGTCCGCACGAAACGCGTCCAGGGCATTACCGAAATCAGCCATGTCCAGTTCCTCCCTGACCTATCTCACCTCCCCCGCGAAGCGGCGGGAGGGGGACCGCTCGCCGAAGAGCGAGTGGTGGAGGGGGCAAGCCATCTGCGCGGTACTCGCCGCCTGCCCCCTCCACCCCGCCCTCTGCGGGGCGCGGTCCCCCTCCCGCCATCGCAAGCGATGGGGGAGGTAAGCCTGATCTACCCCTGCGTCGTGTCCGGTAGCCCCAGGATGCGCTTGCTCACGATGTTGCTCTGCACTTCCTGGCTGCCGCCGAAGATCGTGGTGGCCTTGCCCGAAAGCCAGGCGCGCACGGTCTCGATCTCGTCCTTGTCGAACGCCGCGCCGGTCCAGCCCAGACCCTGATGGCCCATGATCTCCAACATCAGCTCGGACCGGGTCTGGCCGATCCAGGTGCCGGAGTTCTTCATCACCGAGGTGGTGGCCGAGGGGTTCGAATTGCCCTTGGCCTCGTCCATGGCGCGCAGGACGGTCAAGGCGTGGGCCTTGGCGTTGATCTGATGCTGCGAGATCCGGGTGCGCAGATCGCTGTCGGCCAGCCGGCCCTTGGCATCGACGCCCACATACCGCTTGGCCAGGTCCGGGATCGACACCCCGCCGCCGCCGGCCATCCGCGAACCACCCTGGCCCGAACGTTCATGCTGCAGCAGCCGCTTGCCCACCGTCCAGCCGCCGTTCAGCGGGCCCAGCATGTCGTCCTTCTCGGCCCGTGCATCCGTGAAGAAGGTTTCGCAGAACGGCGAGGATCCTGCGATCAATTTGATCGGTCGCGTTTCAACACCCTTCTGATCCATGTTGATGAGCACAAAACTTATGCCCTCGTGCTTCTTCGTGGTATCTGTACGAACCAGACAGAAGCACCAGTCAGCGTACTGCGCGCCGCTGGTCCAGATCTTCGAACCATTGATGTTCCAGTGATCGCCGGCGTCCTCGCACTTGGTCATCAGGCTGGCCAGGTCCGATCCCGCGCCCGGCTCTGAATAGCCTTGGCACCAGCGCAGCTCCCCCTTCACGATCGGCGGAATGTGGCGCTGCTTCTGCTCTTCGGTGCCGTATTCCAGCAAGGTCGGGCCGAACATCGACAGGCCCATGCCGATCATCGGATTATAGGCACCGATCCGGTCCATCTCCTGGCCCAGAACCCGGCCCTCGGGGCCCGTCAGGCCCCCTGCGCCGTACTTCTTGGGCCAGGTGGGAGTACCCCAGCCCTTCTCGGCCATCCGTTGCTTCCAGACCAGGAAGTCGCCGGTGGGTTTCACGCCACCCATGATCATGCGCGTGCCCGCTTCTGGGTCCTCGCGCAGGGACTGCGGATAGTTGGCCTCCAGCCAGTCCCGGGTCTCGCCCCGGAAGGCGTCGAGGTCAGAACCCCCAAAATCGGCCATCTCATCCTCCTGAAATTATTCGGTCTTGATACCGCTTATTCTAATCCTACTTCGGATCGGGCAGGCCAAGAACCCTTTTTGAGACGACGTTCAGATTGATCTCCGAACTGCCGCCTTCGATGGAGTTGGCCTTGGACCGCAGCCAGCCGCGAACGGCGGCGATCTCGCCCGGCGCAAAACCGTCGCCGGACCAGCCCAACCCTTGGGTTCCGAGGCCCTCGACCAGCAACTCGTTGCGCTCATGGGCGATCTTGGCACCGGCGTACTTCATAGCCGCCGCCAGGTTGGACGGCCCGTTGCCACCCTTTGCTTCATCCTGCTGGCGACGAACCGTCAGCTGGAACGCACGAGCTTCCATCAGATGCTCGGTGATCCGGCGACGCAGATCCACGTCAGACAGCGTACCATCCGCCTCGACCCCCACGCCCGCCCTGGCCGCTTCGACGACGGTCGGCGCAGCACCCGCGCCACCGATGTTGCCGGACCCCAGGCTGGCCCCGATCCCCTCGCGCTCGAACTGCAGCAACCGTTTGGCGATGGTCCAGGCCCCGTTCAGCGGCCCGAACAGCTGGTCCTTGGGCACCTTCACATCGGTAAAGAACGTCTCGCAGAAGGGCGACGTGCCATTGATCAACAGGATCGGCCTCACCTCAACCCCCGGGGCCTTCATGTCGATCAGCAAGAAGCTGATACCTTCATGCTTTTTGGACCGGTCCGTCCGCACCAGACAATAGCACCGATCCGCGTACTGAGCGCCTGAAGTCCATATTTTTGAACCATTTACGAGGAAGTGGTCGCCCTTGTCCTCGGCCCAGGTCTGTAGCGACGCCAGGTCCGATCCGGCCCCCGGTTCCGAGTACCCCTGGCACCACCACACATCGCCGCTTACGATGCCCGGGAAGTGCTCCTTCTTCAGCGCATCGCTGCCATATTCCAGCAGGGTCGGGCCGAACATCGAGACGCCCATGCCGCCGATCGGATTGCGCGCGCCGACCTTGGCCATCTCTTCGGCCAGCACGCGTGCCTCATCCCGCGACAGCCCGCCGCCGCCAATGGAGGTCGGCCAGACCGGTGTGCCCCATCCCTTGGCGGCCATCGCCTTGCGCCACGCCAGGGCATCGGCGCTCTCCGGCTGGACCTGCAGCTTGGCCAACTGGGCCATCGGGTCCTTGGCCAGGGACTTCGGGAAATTGGCCTCTAGCCAGGCCTGCGCCTCGGCCCGAAAGGATTCTACGTCGCCGCCAAAATCAGCCATCTGTTCTCCTACTTCATGTCCGGCAGGCCAAGCACGCGCTTGGCGATCACGTTGAGGTTCACCTCGGAGGTGCCCCCTTCAATGGAATTGGCCTTGGTCCTGAGCCAGCCGCGTACGGCGGCGATCTCGGGTGGGTCATAGCCCTGACCGTCCCAACCCAGCCCCTGGTGCCCAAGCGCCTCGACCATCAGCTCGGAGCGTTCCTTTGCAAATTCAGCGGCGGCGTACTTGATGATCGACGTCGCGGCCGACGGCCCGTTCCCGGCCCGGCTCTCCGCCGCCGAGCGGTTGATGGTCTGGCGCAGCGCCTGGAAATCCATCTTGTTGGTGGTGATCCGCTTGCGCAGGTCGGCGTCCGGTAACGCGCCGTAGGACTTGGCCATGGACGCCAGATCGCCCGAAGACCCACCCGCCGTGCCGCCGCCCTCACCAAACCCGGCCGAGATGTTCTGGCGCTCATACTGCAGCAACCGCTTGGCAATCTCCCAGCCACCATTAACCCGCCCGACCAGGTTCTCCTTTGGTATTTTTACATCCGTAAAAAATGTCTCACAGAACGGGCTCTCACCGCTGATCAACTGGATCGGCCGGGTCTCGACCCCCGCCGACGCCATATCGATCAGGACGAACGAAATGCCCTCATGCTTCTTCGACGCATCGGTCCGCACCAGACAAAAGCACCAGTCAGCCCGGTCGGCATAGCTGGTCCACACCTTGCTGCCGTTGATCAGCCAGTGGTCGCCCTTGTCCTCACACCTGGTCGCCAATGCCGCCAGATCAGAACCGGCACCCGGCTCGGAGTAGCCTTGGCACCATCTGACCTCACCATTCACAATCCGCCGTAGATGGGTCTGTTTCTGCGCCTCGGTGGCATACTCCATCAGCACGGGGCCCAGCATCCAGATGCCGAAGGCCAGCACCGGCGGGCGAAACTTGCCGATAGCCAGTTCCTGTTCGAAAATGCGGCCCTCGTCCGCCGTCATGCCACCACCACCGTACTCCCGGGGCCAGGTGGGCGTGGTCCATCCCTTTGCCGCCATACGGTTCATCCAGACGATCTGCGGATCGCTGGAGCCGGCGAATGCGCGGCCACCCCAGATGGCCTCAGGATCGGAACCGCCGCGATTGTCCCTGAGTTCGGCCGGATACATAGCCAGCAGCTGCTCACGAACGTCCTTGCGGAAGGCGTCAAGGTCGGTGGCACCGAAATCGGCCATGCGGGTCTCCTGGCAATACTCTGACCCCAAACTTAGTGATCGGCCCCGTCAGGGCAAGCTGAATGAAACGCTTGTTTGAGGGGAAATCGGGCAACCGCGTTTATAGAAGCTCCAAATGAGTCTCTTCTCCGTTCTCAAGCCTGCCGCAAACGCCGCCGTTCCCTGGACCGCGGCGCTCCTGACCCTGGCAGCAGGCGTCATGCTGCTGGCATCGGCCGCCACACCGTCGGAACCTCTGCGGTTCGTGAAGGTCATGGCGATTGAACCCGTGTTGCTGGTTGAACTCAGTCACTTTGTCTCCAGTGTACTGGGCCTGATTCTGGTGATGCTGGCGTTTGGCCTGCGCGCCAGGCTGGGCGCGGCCTGGGTCGCCACACTTGTGGTCCTCATCGTGGCAGCTCCCCTCAGCCTGCTGAAGGGTTTCATCTGGGAGGAGACGGCCATCCTGGGCGTGCTCGCCGCGTCGATGGTTCCTTTCCGCCATGCGTTTCCTCGGACTGCCCGGCTGACCCGCATGGAGGTGACGCCGGGTTGGTTGTTATCCGCCGCCTGCCTGGTCGGTGGCGCAGGCCTGCTAGGGGTCTGGTCATTTCAGCATGCCGACTACGGCGAAATGCCATGGTGGGAAGTAATGGCCAGTGAAGACGCCGCGCGGTCACTCCGGGGCTGGGTCGGGGCCGCCATGGCCTTGCTGGCCGTGGGTGTCTGGCGATTGTTTGCCTCTGCTGCCACGCCCCCCATCGTTGGAGAGGAAGACCCGGAATTTCAACGTGTGCGGGCAATCCTGGCGACAGCGGAGGTCTCTAAACCGACCTCGAATCTCGCGCTGCTGGGCGACAAGCGCTTCCTGTTTTCGGCCTCCGGCGACACCTTCCTGATGTTCGGCGTCCGAGGCCGTAGCTGGGTCGCGATGGGCCCACCGGTAGGTCGGCGCGATGAACGCCTTGAGCTGCTCTGGCGTTTCCGGGAGCTCGCCGATGCTCACGCGGCCCGTCCTGGCTTCTATTTGCTGGAGGCAGACGACCTGCCCGACATCGTTGAGCTCGGCTTTGCGATCCAGAAGCTGGGCGAAGCCGCCGCCGCGCCGCTGGACGATTTCACCATCGAGGGCACCAAGCGCGGCAATCTGCGACGGGCCTGGCGTAAGGCTGCAGAAGAGGGCGCTACGTTTGAAGTCATTCCGGCGGAAGCTGTCGAGCCTCTGATCCCGGATTTGCACGCCATATCCGACGCCTGGCTGGCGGGCCACGCCGGCGGCGAGAAAGGCTTCGCCCTGGGTGGTTTTCACCCGCCTTACGTCCAGCAATTCCCCCTGGCTGTTGTGAGATGGGAGGACCGGATCGTCGCCTTCGCAACCCTATGGCCGGTGGCCTCGCGAACGGCGTTTTCCATCGACCTGATGCGCTATATCGAGGCGGGGCCGCGGCGGATCATGGATTATCTTTTCGTCGAACTGATCGAGTGGGGCCGCGAGCAAGGCTATGCGGCGTTCGACTTCGGCATGGCGCCGCTGTCTGGCCTTGACGACCGTCCTCTGGCACCCATGCTCTCGCGGGTCGGTCGACTGATTTTCGACCGTGGCGAGGAGATTTACAACTTCCAGGGCGTGCGCGGGTACAAGGACAAATACGATCCGCTTTGGCAGCCCCGTTACGTGGCCGCGCCACGCAAATGGGAGATCCCTATGCTGTTGGCTGATGTCGGCCTGCTGACCTCAGGTGGAATGGTCAATCTTGCCAAGCGCCCGACCCGTAAAAGCGATGATCGCGCCGATCCTCCGGTTTAGCGGCCTGACGGACTGAAACCGGCCAAGCGGACTGCGCTGAACAGGAAGAGCAGCGCACTGGCCGCTGCCAGCAGCATTATGAACCGCCACGGTATCATGCGAGGCCCCCTGAGGGGATTTGGCGGTCGCGCGCCTCGCCATCCGGCGAACAGCCCGAGGACTGCAAAGGCGCATCCCAGGCCGAGCGTGGTCGAGATCGTCATCCCGCCTCCCTACTTCATTCCAGCACCAGCAATCCACAGGAAGTCGATGCCGCCACCAGATGTTGTGTTAACCACGCGTTTACACCCTAGAAATCGACGCCTAGGTTGTTTCCCTATTGGGAGATCCGATTCGGATGAGCGGGGGCGCGCCCTGGAGCGTCAAGGGTATAGACCCGAAGGCCCGCGAGGTCGCCAAGGACCTCGCCCGTCGTTCCGGTATGACCCTTGGTGAGTGGTTGAACCGGGTCATCCTTGAGGATGACCTGCCTGAAGAGCTGACTGCAGAGACGCAGTTCAAAGAGCGGCTCCACCGCACATCCCAGATCCCGCCGCGTCTCTCCATCGTGCCGACATCGCCGGATCTGGCGCGTATCGCGTTCGCGCTCGATCGCGTCACGGACCGGATCGAAGCGTCCGAGACCCGTACTGGCCTGGCCATCAACGGCGTCGAGCATTCCGTGCGCCAGGCCCTCGCGCGGATCGAGGCGGCCGAGCGCGAACAGCACGCCACCGCCAACGGACTTTCCTCCCAGCTGGCCGATACTGCGACCGAGCAAAGCCATCTGGGCGAACGTCTCCGTCGGCTGGAGTCGGAACCCGGCGGGCCCCGTTCAGCGGAAGCCTTGCGGTTGATGGAATCCCGTCTGGCCAGGGTCGAGCCGGAGGTCGTCACCGAGCATGTGCTGGAGCGCCTCGGCGAACGACTGGCGTTGGCTGAAGCCCGAACTTCGTCCGCCCTGGAAGACCTCAATACCGCCCTCGGTGCGCTCGATCAGCGGATGCAGTCCGTAGAGACAGGTGCCAGTGGCGGCGTTGAGCAGAAGTTCGAAGCGCTCGGTCAGGATCTGACACGTCGTGTCGAGGCGGTTCGCGCCGAAGTGGTCGAGAGACTTGAAGCGGCCGCGGGTCCTGAGTTCGAAATCCGGTTTGCCGCGATGTCCCAGGCCGTGCGTGACGCAGAGCAACGCTCGACCCGGGCCGTCGAGGAGATCGGCCGTCAGGTCCTGTCGATGGCCGAGGCGGTCAGCCGCAAACTTGGCGAGGTAGATCAACGCAGCGCCGACGCGATCGATCAGGTGGGAACCGAAGTCGCCCGGATCGCCGGGGCAGTCGAACTGCGGCTGGCGCGTGGCGAACATCTTCAGGCCGAGGCGTTCGAACGGCTGGGCACCGAGCTTTCCCGGGTCACCGCAACGCTGGGCAGCCCGTCGCTGGACGTTCAGAGTTCGACCACCGACGTCTCCGCAGACGACACTCTCGCGGCGTCGCAATTTGCCGAACTCCAAACCCCGCCGATGTCTGAAACAGAGCCGGACCCTCAAACGGCTGCATTGATGGCCGAAGCGCGGGAGCGTTTGGGTCCGCCACCTGAACCGGAGCCCGAAGCCGCAGCGCCGATGGATACAGCGGTCGACGCCGGGCGCGAAACCGCTGTCAGCGCGGACGTTCCAGTGGGTATGGCTGAGGCCGTTTCCAGCCCTTTCGGTGCCGAGCTATTTTCCCGCGCCGAAGTCGACAGCGCGCCTGCCTCCGAGGCCTTTGACGCGCCCTGGCGACGCCTCGATCTCGACGTACCGGAAGACGACGCACAGGAGATGTACGCTCCCATTGGCGAACGTGAGGACGAGGCCCTGTTTGCGCCGGCTCAGCCCTCGCCGCATGAGCCGGAGCTTTCGACCCGTGAGGTTATTGCCCGCGCACGCGCCGCAGCGCGTGCGGCCAACGGCACCAGCCGTGTGGATGTCAGCGCCAAAATCGAAGGGCGCGCCACGACAGGACGGTTGTTTCAGGGGTTCGGCGTCAAGCCATCGGCGCGGCGACAGAACACTACGCTTCAGACCGCCTTGATGATTGCGGGTGGCGCGGCGTTCCTGAGCGTCGGCGCAGCAGGCCTGACGCTGATGCAGGGGCCGACATCGCCTTCCGAGCAACAGGCAGAGGTGCCCTCCTACGGCACGGCATCGCGCGCTGCGGTCGCGCGATCATCCGGCAATCTGGCACCTCCAGGCGCGACGGCGGCCCTGACTGCGCCTGTCTACGAACAGGTGCGCTCGGACGTAGAGGCCGGGATCCCCGGCGCGGTCAGTCGATTGAAGGCCTTGGCCGAAGCCGACCATCCGCAAGCCCAACTGTATCTCGCCCAGCTTTACGACCTCGGTGAAGCAGGCCTGGCGCGAGATCCCGTCGAGGCCCGCCGCCTGATCAGCCTGTCCGCAGAGAACGGTGATCTGCAGGCGATGCACAACCTCGGGGTATTTTATTTCCGGGGTGAAGGCGGTCCCCAGGATCTGACCAGTGCCGCCCAATGGTTCCGCAAAGCTGCTGACGGTGGCGTGGTGGAAAGCCAGTACAATCTGGGCTTGCTCTATCAAAGCGGATCAGGCGTGCGTCGCGATCTGGATCAGGCCCGTCACTGGTTCGGTCGGGCCGCAGCCAAGGGGGATGCCGAGGCTCGCCGAGCGCTGGCGGCCATGACCACGACCGCAGGTCAACCCGATGTTCGCGCACCTTCTGCACCGCGAAGGCCAGTCGCCACGACGTCCCAGAATGTCCGGCAGACCCAGCTTATCCTGTTGCGTCTCGGATACTATTCAGGCCCCGCTGACGGCATAGCCAGCGACAGCTACCGGACTGCGCTTATGGCCTACCAGAGCGATATGGACAGCCCGCGTTCCGAACCTCGACCGTACACCTCGCAACGGTGATGCCATCGGACCGGGTTTCGGGTCTGGACCTCAGCGCGATCCTCACCTGGGGCATGACAGCTTCAAGTGGATGCCGGTTAAAGCGCCCGTCATGCTCTAAGCATATGAGGAGCAAGCCTTTTTATCCGGCTCAGATGATTCCATCTGATCCGGAAAGGCTCTAGGCGCGAAGCGTGGACATCTATCTCCCGATTGCCGAGGTTGCCGTCAACGCCCCGCTGATCGTGGCGCTTGGCGCGATGGTGGGCTTCATCTCCGGCATGTTCGGGATCGGCGGCGGCTTCTTGATGACGCCGCTGCTGGTATTCTTCGGCATTCCCGCTCCCGTCGCGGTGGCCACCATGGCCCTGCACGTGGCGGGCTCCTCCATGTCCAGCGTCATGGCCTATGGTCGAAGGCGCGCGGTGGATTTACGGATGGGCAGCGTGCTGGCAGCGGGCGGTGTGGTGGGTGCCGTCTTCGGCGTCGAGCTGTTCCGCGTTCTGCGCCTGTTGGGACAGGCTGATCTGATCGTTGCACTGTCCTACCTGGTGTTTCTCAGCGTGATCGGTGGACTGATGTTGACCGAGTCGGTGGGTGCCATCCTGCGTCGGCACCGTGGCGAACCGGCTCTGACCCCCCGGGATCGGCGACCGATCTGGCTCTACGGATTGCCGTTGAAGCTCAGGTTCCCACGTTCGCGCTTATACATCAGTGTCCTGCCGCCGCTGATGCTGGGGGCCTTCGTAGGTGTACTCTCGGCGATCATGGGTGTCGGTGGCGGGTTTATTCTGGTCCCTGCCATGATCTACATCCTGCGGATGCCCGCCGGTATGGTGGTGGGCACCAGTCTGATGCAGATTATCATCACCACCGCGCTGACCGGCGTCCTGCAGGCTGGCCGAAACCAGACCGTTGACGTGGTTCTGGCGACCTTGCTGCTGATGGGGGGCGTCGTCGGTGCCCAACTCGGCGCGCGGGCGTCGTCGCGGTTCCGCGCCGAGGAACTCCGCGCCATTCTGGCCCTGATTGTTCTGCTGGTCGGACTTCGGATGGGCCTCGGCCTGTTTTTCACGCCAGAGGAACCGTTTGTTCTGATGTCGGGGATGGTCGGATGACCCTTCTGGCAGCCCTTGTTCTGGCCACCGCACCGGCAGCGGCACCCGCCATTTCCGCCGCACTGACGGATACCAATGTCCGCGTCTCGTCCGATTTCAGCGGTGCCAGGATCATTCTTTACGGTGCTGTGTTTGACCCTTCGCTGCGGCCCAGCGACGTGGTAGTGTTGGTGCACGGTCCGGAACAGCCAGTCCGCATCACACGGCGACACAAGGTCGCAGGCCTATGGCTCAACAGCCGACCGGTGGTGTTTCGCGGCGCGCCGGGTTTCTACCGCGCGGCCTCGAACCGACCCCTGGCCGACATCGCCAACTTCGGCACGCTGAGGCGACTTGGTGCCGGGATGGATCACCTGCCGATCAGCGCTCCAGGGGAACAGCGTACTGAAACCCGCTATGGCGTTCGCGATGTCGTCGTCTCCAGACTCGGGGCCGATTACTATGTCTGGCGGCGCGCTGTCGTTCGCCTGAAGCAAAAGGCCGGTCTCTACGACGAGGACGAGCAGGGCGTTCGGTTCGTTGATCGCGGTCTGTTCCGGGCCGAGATTTCGCTGCCGGCCGGCGCGCCCACAGGGGTTTATCGCGCAGACATTCTGCTCTTTCAGGATGGCCGCCCGGTCGCCGTTCGATCCCGCACCCTCTCGGTCGAGAAAGTCGGACTTGAACGAGCTCTTTACGTGTGGGCGCATGTAAGACCATGGTCCTACGGATTGGCCTCCATGCTATTCGCCCTGGCGGCCGGTTGGGCAGCCTCGGCGGCATTCCGGAGAGAGTGACAGCTCATGGATGACGTATTGCCCGAAGCCAAACATGAGTCCCCGCCGGTGGCGCTATGGGCGATCGCGCTGCTTGCCTTGACGCCGTTCGCGGCGGCGGCGCTGGTCTACAGCTACGGACCGGAGGCCTACTCTGAAACCTCGCTCAGTGTGCTGCTGACCTGGTGTGCGGTGACCCTCTCATTCCTGGGCGGTGTGCGGTGGGGACTTGAAACGCGCGAACCCAATCCTCGCTGGCAACGCCACGCCTTCTCCGCGCTGGGCGCGGTTGCTGCCTGGGTCATTCTGCTGGCTCGCGGACACGCCCCCGACACCTGGATCATGGGAGGGTTCATCGCCGCCTTCCTGATCCAATGGTTGTTTGATCACCAGACCCCCGACACCCCGGCTCGCTATCCGATCCTTTCGACCGCCGTCACCGGCACTTCGTGCGTGTCGCTGGCCCTGGCCCTGGAAAAGGCATTGCACGCCTAAAAACCGAGGCTGCCGCCGACGATCAGCCCCACTTGCTGGACGCCGGCCCTCGGTCGCGGACTGGACCGGTACACCACGCCTTCCAGGCGCAGCTCGAGATTGCCGATATCGCGCGCCAGCCCGACACGGACATCATATCGCTCACGCAGCGATACACGAGGCGTCGACGACCCCAGTCGTTTCAATATCCCCACGTGTGTGGATATCCGCCAGTTTTCCGCTGGGTTCAACGTCGCGCTCAGGTCCAGATAGGCCGTCTTGACGCTGCCCTGATAGTTCGGCGACACATAGATCCGGGCGCTGAGATTATCGCGCGAAACGCCCACGTGGATGTCGCTGTACTGAAGATCGAACCGCTGAACGCCCTGAACCTCGACATCGGTGTTGCTGACGCCGATGTCCCATGATGTCCCGCCCGCATCGCGGATAGCATACCCCAACTGCGCCATGTGTCCCAGGATACGGACCTTGCCGCCGGGTGCCCTGATGGCGACAACCGAGCCGCCGGCATAGACGCCGCCGGGATGCTCAACAGTTGCGGCGAGGCTTAGGGCGGGCCGCAGGCCGCTCAGCGAAATGCCGCGCAGGCGGTAGTCAGAATCCAGCGACAGCGCGCCTGCGATCTGTGCCCGCGCGGGGGCTGTGTGGCAAATGGCCAATGCGGCCAGCATGCAGCCGGCACCCCACGCCCGGAACCTATTGCCACGCAACCGCTGTCGTCCTGCTCGGTCGACTACAGGCGCACTCGGCGCAAGGTCCTCTGGCTTTGAGCAATGTCGCACAGGCGTCTATGGCGCCGCCGGGCCCTGCCGTCACGAGGGCCGACGCCTTAGGTTTGCCTTCCCGCATAAGGGCGAGCAGCCCGCTCACGTGGGCTGCGGCATAGGAGCTGCCATTTGATAGCGCCCAACCCCCGCCGGGCTGAGGCGCCGGCACATCCCGACCGGGCGCGGAGACGCTCAGGCCCCCTGACCTCGGCTCGCTGGCCACGGCAATGACGCCGGGATGCGAGGCTGGAAACCCACCCTGGGGAAGGCCGGGGTCGACGGCGCCGATGACGGCCAGGCCGCGCGCCCGCGCGGAGTCCAACAGTCGACCGAGCAACATGTCACTTGGGCCGCTCAGGCTCAGGTTGATGACCTGGGCACGGTTTTCCACTGCATAGTGCAGGGCCTTGGCCAGGCTGAGCGTATCGCAGATCGTGGAGGTCGCATTGGCCGATGGCCAACAGGCTCGGAGCGCCAGAATTCGGGCACCAGGCGCCACGCCGGCTATCCCGATCCGGTTATTCCTTGCGGCCGCAATTACACCGGCGACGCTTGTGCCGTGCTGTTCGGCGACGTCTGTACGGCTGGATACGAAGTTTCGCCGGGTCAGGATCTGGCCTGCGAGATCGGGGTGGTTACCGTCGACGCTGCTATCGATGACGGCCACACGCACGCCACGCCCTGTTGCGATCTGATGCAGATCGGAGAGCCGCCATGCCCGCGCTGCGGGCTGAAGTCGATACATGGGATCGTCGGGTTGACTTGGTGCTGCCGTGGTGCGGGTGGCTTCCGTCCGGTAGACATGCATCGGCTCCGACCATGCCACCTGCGGGTTCTGCGACAGTTCTGCTGCAACCTCGACCGTTGATCTCCCGGTCAGGACCGACATCACGTAGCAGTCAACGCCAACCAGAGGCATTGGCCAGCCGGTCTCCAGCTTCAGGCCATACTGGCGTGCCAGGTGGCCGGCGATACGCCGTCGTGCTGCCTGAGATCCCCGGCCGCCATAGCTTCCGGCATAGCCACCAACGGCTTGCGCGTGTTCCGCGGGCAGGCGCAGCAGGACCAGCACCTGGTGACGGGCGTCGCTCGACGGCGAGACCGACGAGCCGGTGCCTTGCGCCCTGGCTGGACCCAGCGTGCCAAATCCGAGCAGGATTCCGAGTGTGATGATCGCGGCAAGTCGCCTCATGGCGGCGAGCCAGGATCCAGGGGCTCCGCCAAGGTCACCGAAACCCGACGACGCAGGTCTGTCAGCGCCTGGGCGCGTTGGCCCGAGGCCACCTTCAGAACGTACCCGTCGGTCGACGTAGGTCCACCGACGATCCGGGCCTGGATGGCGTTCAAGGCTTCCCGGATGACGCTCTCCCGGGTGTCCGGCCGGAACATCACGACGATGTTGCCGGCAGTATCAGCTGCGCCTGAACTCAAGGCGCGGTACGTTGCCGGCGGTGAGCCGGGTTGCGGCGCACGCAACAGGGTTCCTGCAGTCACCAGGATCGCAACCGTCGCAACGGCCCAACCCAGCCACGGCGCGGGGCTCCGCACACGCGGCTTGAAGAGCCCTCGAAGCCACTCGGACGCCCTGCTGCCAACACCCCCCGTCTCACGATCCAGCTGCCGCCGCATCTCTCGCCAGCTCTGGTCGACATCCAGCGGCAGCTGAGCGATTTCGGCATCCAGCCGGCGTTGAAACCGGACCTCGGCCTGACATTCGACGCAGATCCCCAGGTGGGTCTCCACCCGGACGCGATCCGGGGGATCCAGCCGACCGGTGACATACCAGGGCAGCAGGCCGTTGATTTCCTGATGGTCGCCTGTGTGCATCGGAAAGATTCGCCCCGTCTCTTCGGTGGTCACAACCAGTCCTCCAGATGTCCGGCCAGCATCTCCTTGAGATGACGTCGGGCGTGATGCATGCGAGTTTTTACGGTGCCCACCGGGCAGTCCAGAATTTCGGCGATCTCACGGTAGCCGACATCATGGAAGTAAGTCAGGTCCACGACCGCGCGGTGATCCGTCGACAGCCGATCCATCGCACCCAGGAGGACGGCCTGTACCTGACGCTGGCCCAGACGGCGTTCGGGGCCAAGGTCACTGCTGACCCTCGTATTGGAGTCCGGGTCTTCGCGGGGCTCGTCGTGGCGCGACCGGGCCTTTAGCGCGGTCCGATAGGCGATGGCGAAAATCCAGGTCGAGACCTTGCTGGTTCCATTGAACGCTTCCGGCCGCTTCCAGACCACCATCAGGGTATCGTTCAACGCCTCCTCGACCATTTGCGGCCGACGCAGGATGTTCATGAGGAACCGGGTCAGGCGTGGGTGATAGGTCCTGTAGAGCTCCTCGAATGCTTTCAGGTCCCGCCGTACAATGCGGTCGATCAGCCACAGATCCTCATCTGCCGGAGATCGTGATCCGATCCGGCGATCATCGACAATTGCACCTGGCCTCTGGATCACGCCTGCCCCTTGCGCCTGCGTGTAGATGCCAGGTTCGCCCCAAAAGGTTCAATGCGCCGAGGCTGATTTTCGGTGCCGGAGCCGGCGAATTTTCCCACCCCCGGACTGAACCTTTTCAGCGGCCCTCGGCATCAAAGTTTCGGCACCACCTCATCGGCGGGCCAATCGTCGCAACGTCCAATCTGACCTCCTTGGGAGCCCACTCAATGCGATCCTTACTCCTCGTCGCTGCGGCGACGTTGGCCCTCGTCGCCACTGCGGCACGCGCCAACACGATCCTCGACGCCACCGGAGACTTCCTGCCGACCTATGCCGGACCCCTTGATCCAGACCTGGATGTCACCAGCCTTGCCGTCAACTTTGACAACAATGCCGGCGGGTTCAACGTGGCCGCGACGTTCGCCGGCGCGGTCAATCCCAACCAGCCCGGGTCATATGTGGTGGGCGTCAACACCGGCAGCGGTGTGCTCCATCCCTTCGGGCCGATCGGCAATTCGAATGTCTTGTTCAACCAGGCCATCGTGATCCAGAAGTCTGGCGTCGGGGCGCTGGGCGGCAATCCAGTTTTCGCGACGATTTCGGGTTCATCGTTGAGCTTCTTCATCGAACTGTCTCGCTTGCCCTCAACCGGGTTCCAGCCCAACCAGTACGCCTTCAACCTGTGGCCCCGCAGTGGTAGCGGGCTCAATCTTATCGCCGATTTTGCGCCTGACAACGCCACCTTGGCCGCCGTGCCTGAGCCCGGGACCTGGGCCATACTGCTGCTGGGATTCGGATTGATCGGCGGTGCGATCCGCCGCCGCCGGACACATCTTCCGCTTGGCGCGACGACGGCCTGATTTCACCTGATACGAGGTCCTGCGGCGTCGTCGCGGTGACCGTGCAATCACGCTCCGCCATCCCCCGGCGGTGGAACGTGCAGGACCGCCCTGGTATCAAGGCCCTCACCGCCAGGGCCGGTCCGCCTCCTCCCCCGAAGACGTTTTCCCTTCGGGGGAGGAGCCACCTTTTTGCGTGTGTTTGCGGCTAATCCCCGACCAACTGCCGCCAACCAATTGCCCGTACCCGGCTCGGCCCCAAAACACCGGTCAGGGGTTGCCCCATGAACACCCCTGCAAAGGCCGGGTCGCGGACATTCAGACCCCCCGCATAGGCTCCGAACGCGGGGAGGATGAGGCGCTCACCGTCGGTGATGAAGCAGCGGCGTCGTACGGTCCCACGCGGTGCCTTCACGCGGGCCGCCGGGTGCAGGTGGCCGGCCACTTCGCCAGGTTGCGGTCCGGGTTGCGGCTCGTGGCGGAAGGTCAGTCCGGCGAGCACCAGCTCGTCCGCCGCCTCGCCGGGAAGGGCATTCGGTCCGTCGGCGTCGTGGTTTCCGATGACCCAGACAAGTCGGCGGCCGGCCGCCAGACCCCGAAGCGTCTCGGCGTCATCTTTGGCCAGCCGGTCTTCGCTTCGCCGGTCGTGGAAGGTGTCGCCCAGCAAGATCACCGTGGTCGGTGCCAAGGCCACGACTTCGGCTTCCAGCCGTCGCAGTGTTTCGCGGGTGTCGTAGGGCGGCAGCATCTGGCCGCGCGACGCATAGGAACTGCCCTTCTCCAGATGCAGGTCAGCCACCACCAGCGTCCGTTCGGCCTCAAGCCAAAGTGCGCCGGAACACCGCAGGACGACCTCGCCCTCGCCCAGCGACATCCGCAACCCTCCGCAATCGCTGATCGCGAACAGCGCGCCGCAATCTCTCATCCCATCGCCTCTGCGATCAGGTCGTCCTCGGCTTCGGCCAGGATCATCTCCGCCGCCCCTCCGGGCGAGCGCTCCTTGCCGATTTCCAGCAAAATCGGCACCGAGAACGGCGACAGGTGCTCCAGCGCGGCGTGCCGGATCCGACCCTTGATCCGCGACAGCATGCCTGCCAGCCGCGCCACGTCCACCAGCCCCGTCGCAGCATCCGCCCGCGCACACCGCAACAGCAGGTGGTCAGGCTGGTGTCGACGCAGTACGTCATAGATCAGGTCGGTGGAAAAGGTGATCTGGCGCCCCGTCTTCTGTTCCTGGCCCGGGAAGCGTTTCTCGATCAGCCCG
>JANORH010000018.1:0-7540 GCA_031415215.1 Alphaproteobacteria bacterium
GCGCGACACACCCTTTGGAAGCACCGAATAGGCCTTGAGTAGTTCCAACGCCCCGGGCTCGGCAAGCAGAGCCGCCACTTCGTCGACCGCGCCACTATTGGCGGTAGATTCGCCAAACATTTCAGCGACCGGCACATCCAGCGTCTTGGAAATGCGGGTCAGCATCGACGCGCTGACGCGGTTGGCACCTCGCTCATACTTCTGAATTTGCTGGAACGTCACGCCAGCGGCTTCGGCAAGCGCCTGCTGCGACAATCCACGCACTTTGCGCAGCAGCCTGATCCGTGCGCCAACGGCAACGTCAATGGGGTCTGCAGCTGCATCGGATTTGTTCGCCATAGAGTGCGGTTCTCCTAATATCTTGGCGGTCTAACGCGTACGGTTGGCTTCATCATCCGTCCGTTTGGCCTCATCATCCCTGGATGGAGCGAGGCTATCGAGCGGAAGCGGCCTGTCCGAAATGCAGTAGCAAGCCTCTGCAATCACAATTCCAATAGCGCGTCGGAGCGGCCCGAATGCGGGCGCATCACGCTCCAGCTGGATCAGTTCCTCTTCATATGGAGACAACAGCTCCACCAGATTTTGTGCCAAACGACGGCTGTACTCCGGGTCTTGAATCATCATGCTCCCCTTGTAACGAAAATCCGTCATCAACCGAGAGATTGCAAGCAACTCAAGCGGGCGCTGCGGTCTGGCGCGGTCCTTTGTCGCAACCCCAAGCCGCGCCTTTGACCAGGTGTGCTGAGTGCAGGGTCAGCGGCGCTGCTATCGGCGCACGTTGGAGGTCCCCGCCGTCACATCCAGGATGAGTCGCACCTGGCCTGAACGGCCGGCTTCAGGCTAAAAAAAAGGGCCGCGCCCGGAGGCGCGGCCAAGTCATTAGGGAGGAAACGCCCAAAAGGGCAGGATCCTTTTGTACCTTTGCTGCAGTGCACGCAAGTCACGAATTCAGCGGTGAACGAAATAGTCTGTTACGTGAAGGCCCAATAGCGGTCTCAAGCTGCCATGGGCGGCGGTCTCAAGCTGCACAATTCACCCCATGTCGGCGTTTCGAGGCACAATTCACCCTTGGTGAGCGCTCGTCGTCACCCCCACGACATCGATGTGCCCCTGGTCGAAAATCGACGCGATCCGGCGAACAATTCGGGCTTTCGTGTCCAGGAAACCGGAAATCTAGCAACCAACGTCGTTGCTGCACCGCAAAAATGTATGATCACACGGTCACCGTGCAAGCGACCTTTTGGCCCTGAGGTCGTTCAGGTTCCGGCAATTTCAGCATAATTCCGCCACCGATCGTCAGGCTCGGGCGCGCTGATGATATCAAGCCATATGGCGGTTCTGAATGATTTCAGGCGGCAGGAAGGTTCGGTCCTTGTGAGGTCCAGAGCGTGAATTGCGCCATCGCGCAGGCTGCGCAGATGCCGCCCTTCGATTAACTACGGGGCCAGAATTTTCGCGTTGGGCACATCCCTGATGAGCATCGTCGGGACGGGATAACCAGTTTTCGCAGGCATCAACCCCACCTATGCGGGTGATTTACCGGCACGGGTCACACAAGCGGCTCAGACGACGACGCCAATCATCGCTACCTCATCCATAGACGACCTTCCCCTCGATCAACGTGGCCCGAACCAACTCCGCCCCGGGCGAATCCAGCGCCTGCCGCAGCGGTGTTCCGAGAAGACAAAGGTCGGCCCGTGCACCAACCTCGACACGACGGAGGCGGTGCCCAGGGCCGGCGGGGGCGTCCAGATACATCCTCAAGGCAACTTCGGGGCTAACCCGTTCGTCGGATCCCAGCACGACGCCACTGGACGTCATCCTATCCACCGCCGTCTGAATTCCGGTCCATGGGTCCGGCGTCGCGTAAGGCGCGTCGGAGCTGCCTACCACCGGAACACCCGCGGACAGTAGACTGGCGCACCGGTAGAGATCGCCGTGATCCCCCGGATCGACCCCGGAAATGTACCGGTCCCCGCGTTCACGCACAAACCCAGGCTGTGTGACCACCGTCAGGCCAAGCCGTCGCAGGCTGCTGATGGCTTGATGAGAGATCATCCCGCCATGTTCGATCCGGTCACCGGGTTGCGCGCCTTGAGCCTCAAAGGCGGCCAGCGTCAAAGCCAGCTCGGCACCCGTGACGCAGTGCACCGCTACTGAACGATCCCATTCGCGGGCATGGGCAATACATCCGATAAAGTCGTCAAAATCCGGAAGCGCATGGTCATCCAGCAGCACCTTCACCGGGCCCACAGTGAAAGCACCATCGCCCGGCGCGGAAAGCGGGCCGCCGCTCATCAGCGTCAGGTGTTGCGGCAGGTCGCCCGAACGGTGGGCTTGTGCCAGCCATTCCGCGCCAACCGTGTCTGTGGTCACGCTGGCGTCGGTCACCGCCGTCACGCCGAACGCCGCCAGCATCCGGCCGATGGGGGCCAGCGGTGGCGGCACGGCACCGATCCGCGACCTCAGCCACACATCCTCACGCCAAAGCCGCCCGGTTGGCTGGCCCCTGGCGTCGCGCTCAAGGCCCTCGGGGGGATCGCCGTCGATGAGGCTCTCCAGAGCCAGGCTGTTCAGAATCCATAGTGAACCGGTCTGATGCTGGACGCGAATGCGATGGCGCGGCGCAAGCCGATCAAGGTCGTTGCGGTCCAGGTCGCCCGCCATCGTCTCGTGATAGCCGATGGCGCGCACCCAGGTGCCGGCTGGCCGCGTCGCCAAGGCCGCAGATATGCGCAACATGACGTCGTCTGCCGTCGTGGCACCCTCCAGAACCACCGAGTCCGCGCGTGCGGCCAAGCCGAACAGGTGGATGTGATGATCGCAAAGACCTGGGATCAGGGCCCCGCCCTGCCCGTCCAGTTCGGTGGCGGCGCGCGCCAGGTTGGATCCAACGTCCACGATTCGTCCGGCTTCGATCCGCACTTCCTGTCCAGCGCGACCAGCGACCTCGACGTTTCGAATCAGCAAGCTCATTGGGCGCGCCGTAGTCGGCAAACCGTCGCGGCCGCGGCAGCTGAGCGGGCCAGCGAAACGTCCACGAGCACGCCGCCACCCGCCTCAAGCCCCCGCAGCGCTCCAAGCGCCGCCGCCAACCCCGCCACTGGATCGGCCAAGGCATCACCAAGGAACCTTGGCGCGCCGCCCGCCGTGTAGCGAACGAGGCCACCCGCCGCCGCCGCATCGTCGCCGAATGCGACACGCAGGGCTGCGTCGCCCGTCCAGCCATAGCCGGTGATCGCCACCCAGACGAGGCCGGGGTTGAGACCAAAGATCAGGTCAGGGTCGAGACCCAGTCCGGCAAAGGCGCGCGGTCGAGCGCTGGTAATCACCACGTCCGCAGTGGTGATCGCCGCGCGGAGGGCCGTCTGACCATCCTCGGTACTCAGATCGAGACCGATGCAGCGCTTGGCATTGTTCAAGCGTTGGAAAAACTCAGGTGTCGAAACTCGCGTCGGGTCCGGGCGTCGGGTGCTCTCGATCTTCGAAACGGTCGCGCCCATCGCCGCCAGGATCGCGCCGCACATCGGTCCCGCCCAAAGCGCGGAAAGATCCACGACATTCAGGTCGGCGCGCCCGGTGACACCGGCTCCATAGGACAGAAGCGGTGCGTCAAGATCATCAGCCCTCATCTCTCCGACCGCCGCCGCCGGCAGGCCCAACAGGACCGCCTGCGCGATCAGGTCGGATCGAGTATGAGACCCTGCATGTGCCGCGATAGCCGCCAGGGGATCGGTTGCCGTGTCACAATGCAACCAGGCCGGAACCAGGACGCGATCCTCGTCTCGGGCCAGATTTACGACCATCCAGCCATCCGCAGCCCGAAACAACCGACAGACCCCGTTCGGCGACACGCGCCCAGGCCGCTTCAAGGCCAGTTGTCCCGAACGGTCAAGGACCCCCAGACCTTCAACATCGACCCGGCGGCCATGGCGCGCGGTCATCACCGCCAGCTGGGTTCCCAACAGTTCAAGCACAGGGGAGATCGGGCTCACGCCACAACCTCGTCCACCAGGCCCCAGTCGAGGGCCGTCTCCAGGTCGATGGTGTCGCCTGACAGCGCCATGAAACACGCACGATGACGCCCGATCCTCCGCGAGATCGTCGCCGTCCCGCCAGCCCCCGGGATCAGCCCCATGGAAACCTCCGGCAGTCGAAAGTGCGTGCCCGATCGCGCCGTAATCCGATCTGACGCTGCGGGAACTTCAATGCCCGCACCGACGCAAGCGCCTTGCAGGCAAACCGTGATCCGGTCGCCGAGATCGCGCACCAGCTGGGCCGGAGAACGCAAAGTACGGATCAGGTGCGCCTCGCTGACATCGGTCGCCTGACCAAAAGTGTCCAGGTCGCCGCCTGCGCTGAACGCCGGTCCTTCGCCGCTCAGGGTGACAGCGGGTCGGTCAGGATGGTCCAGCGCAAACGACAAGGCCTCGACCAGTTCATCGCGCATGCGGGCATCAAAGGCGTTGCGGGTGGCCGACCGATTGAGCCGGATGTGAAGGCCATCAGGTTGCTGGCCCATCAACACGCGCGGGTCGTCGTCAACCCGAACACGGACGGGCGTGGTTTCGCGCCAGTTACGAAACCGGCTGGAGGCCAACAGCATGGAATAGGCCAGCGATTCCAGCGTCAGCGCCTTCTCAAACGATACGTCCAGCGTCATTCGAAATACCTGTGCGGCAACGGTGGAGGCCATCGGCTGTGCTGCAACTCGCGTGCGCAAAGCGTCAATCACGACGTCGAGGCTTTGCTGCCCAATGCCGACCCAGGGGCGCGGCGCACCGAGATCACAGCTCAACAGGATGTCGAACGCATCCAGCCCCGCCGAAGGAATGTCTCCGGCCCGGTGTACACCAAGCAAGACCACGCCGGCCGGCGGTCGAGCGAACACGCCGTCCAGTTCTATGACCTGCAAGCCGGCCCCGCCCAGTCCGATCAGGTCTTCAATCACAGCCGGGGCGTCGTGGGTCAAATCCGGCCTCCAGCTGGCGGGTCAGATCGCAGGGCTGGATTGGCTGGCACCGCTCATTTCGATCCTGAGCTGTCGCCGCAACAGCTTGCCCGTGTCGTTGTAGGGCAGCGCGTCACGGAACGCCCAGATATCCGGCGTTTTGGTGGAGCGAAGGCGGGCCTTGACCCAGTCAGCGAGGTCTCCGGCGGCTGGCACGCCATCCTTAACCACCACGGCCGCCGCAACCCGCTCGCCCCACTCATCATCTGGCAGACCCAACACCGCGACATCGGCGACATTGGGATGCTCGCGCAGCACGTCTTCAATTTCCCCCGGCGAAATGTTTTCACCGCCACGCACAATCACGTCGTCCAGGCGTCCTTCGACGAACAGATAGCCGCCCTCATCCATCCAGCCGCCATCGTTGGTCGCAAACCAGCCGTCGCTCTGAACGACCTTCTTGTGGGTGTATTCGCCGGAGACCTGTTCGCCCCGGACATAGATTTCGCCCGGTTTTCCCGCGGGCAAGACCCCGCCGTCCGGCCCGCGAATTTCCAGCTCCAGTGTAGGTAGCGGTCGGCCGACCGAGCCCAGGCGCCGGCGGACATGCTCATCGGTGGAAGATATCGCCTCACGGTGATCATCCGGCCCCAGCACTGCCACCGTAGAACTCGTCTCGGTAAGACCGTAGGCATTCACGAAATCGACGTGCGGCAGTTGGCGCAATGCGCGCTCGATCACGGGCTGCGGCATCCTCCCGCCACCGTAAGACAGCGCCCTCAGGTGCGGTAAACCCTCCCCGCGCGCCTCCAGGATGTCGAGGATCCGCCCCAGCATGGTCGGCACGACCATGGCGTGGGTGATCTGCTCGGCGGTCGCTTCCTCGACCCAGGCTTCTGGCGTGAAGGCCTCCAGATGCACGATCCGCCGTCCCCCATAGATCCCGGTCAGCACCGCTGAAATGCCGGCGATGTGATAGGGCGGCACGCTCACCAGAGCGGCCTCGTCCTCATCCGAGCCCAGGAATTCCACCGTGGAGATCACGTAGGAGGTCAGGTTGGAGTGCCGCAAGATGGCAGCTTTGGGCTCACCGGTCGTCCCGCTGGTAAACAGCAGGACGCCGATATCGGGTTCAACGTAAGGTAGCTCTACGTCGCTGGAGACCAGACATGCCGCGTCAAATGCACTGCGCGACATCAGGACAACGCCCGCAGGTGCATTCAGTCGCCCAAGCATGTCGTCGTCGACCACCGCAACTGAAGGGGTGGTCCGCGCCAGCAGCTTGCCAAGATCGGCATCGGACAATCGATAGTTCAAGGGCGCAAAGGGCTTGCCCAGCAGTCCGGACGCGAAAATCGCCACCGGCATCGTGGGCCCATTCAATCCGATGAAGGCTACAGTCTTGCCACCGAGGGCATCGAGTGCGACAGCGCCGGCCCGCGCGCGGCGTTGAAGTTCGGCAAAAGTCATGCCGTTTCCGCGCCGCCCAAGCGCCAGTCGGTCGGGCACGGCATCAGCCGCCATATCAAGCAGTAAGGTCGTGTGCATGGTTGGGCCTAGTCAGACGCTGGCAGCTTCTTGGCATCCTTGACCCCGAGAGCCTGACCATCGATGGCCAGAGACCCGGTGCCGCCCTTGCTGCACAACACCTCGATACCGCTGCCCTCATCGGCAAATCGTTTGCCCATCTGACTGCCCGCCGCGTGGTCGCTCGACAATTCAAGGCCCTCGGGCCTGGCTGCAGCGTGGGCCACCATCGCATGACCACCACACTCCAGGCTAACCGGCGACGTTGGTGGACGCACCACCACGACCTCGGTATCGCAAACCGCGCTCTTCCAGCGCGACCCGGGTTTCAGTTCCATGACGTCTCTCCCTGAGAACAGCTCTTTGGCTGCTATTCTGAACCTGAACCGCCGCACCGAATATGTCGCGCGTGCAAGCTCCGGAGATTCAGGTCCCAGCCTACGTTTCCTGCAAGCTCAAAATTGCTTTTCACGATCCGAGGCAGCCAGGCGACGGCAATCAAACGCTGCGCCATAGCGCGCGTCCACATAATCGGCAAAACGGGAGAGCGATGGTACCACCCCTCGGTCTCGAACCGAGGACCTCTAGATCCACAATCTAGCGCTCTAACCAACTGAGCTAGGGCGGCACATCGCGAGCGAGGTTCTAGTCGGGGAGCGCGACGCGATCAAGTCCGCCGGGAACAAGAGTTTCACGACGGAAACGGCCTGGGCAGCGGTCACCAAGGCAGACAAAGAAAAACCCCGGCAGCTTGCGCCGCCGGGGTTCCATCAAGGCTCTCTAAAACTATTCCTTCGGAAGGTTGAAGCGGATCGGAATTCGAACCGTTCCGCCATCCACCGGCTGACCATCTTTGGTCTGCGGACGCATCTTGAACAACTTGCTCAACTTTATGGCCGCGTCACCAAAACCCATATCGGCCGGGGACTCAGACGTAACCGAGCAGCTCGTCAGTGTGCCACGCGCTGTGACCGTACAGCTCAGGGCGGCGCTTCCACCAACTTCCATTCGCGTGGCCCGCTCCGGATAGTACCGGGCCATTTCTTCGCCGGTCGGTCGACG
>JANORH010000019.1:0-2093 GCA_031415215.1 Alphaproteobacteria bacterium
GGTTCTCGAGCGCGGCCCGATGGTCAGGCACCTGGAAGACTATCCTACCGCGACCATGAACCCTTGGGAGACCAAGTATCCGGGCGGCAAGCTGCCGGCGGCGGAGATGAAGGCGCACTACCCGGTTCAGGGTCGCACCGGCTACACGATGACGGAATATACCCAGCACTTCTTCGTCAAGGATGACGAGCATCCCTACACCGAGACCCAGCGCTTCGACTGGATCCGCGGCTATCACGTCGGCGGGCGCTCGCTGCTGTGGGCGCGCCAGACCTATCGCCACAGCCCTATGGATTTCGAGGCGAACGCCCGTGAAGGGATCGGCGTCGATTGGCCGATCCGCTATGCGGACCTGGCACCCTGGTACGACCACGTTGAGCGCTTCATCGGGGTCAGCGGGCAGGCCGAGGGTCTGGCCCATCTGCCCGACGGACAGTTCCAGCCGCCCATGGAGATGAACTGCGTCGAGAAGGACCTCAAGGCCCGCGTCGAGGCGAAAATTCCGGACCGCCGCATCACCATCGGCCGCGCCGCCCACCTTACGGCCCCCACCGATGAGCAACTGGCCCAGGGGCGGGGCAAGTGCCAGAACCGCAATCTGTGCATCCGGGGGTGTCCGTTCGGAGCCTACTTCAGTTCCAATTCCTCGACCTTGCCGGCGGCGGAGCGCACCGGGAACCTTACCCTGCGCCCGGGATCCATCGTCACCTCGCTGATCCTGGATGAGAAAAAGGGCAAGGCGAACGGGGTGAGGGTGCTGGACGTGGCGTCCGGTCAGGAGGTCGAGTTCTACGCCGACGTTGTCTTCCTCTGTGCCTCGGCGCTGAACAGCGCCTGGATCATGCTGAACTCGACCAGCACCCGGTTCCCCAACGGCTTCGGCAATGACAGCGACCAGGTCGGCCGAAACATCATGGACCACCACCTGGGGGTCGGTGCTCAGGCCGAGGCGCCGGGGTATGAAGACAAGTATTATTCCGGCCGCCGACCGAACGGCATCTATGTGCCCCGGTTCCGAAACCTTGGCGACAAGGCCAGTGCGCGCACGGATTACCTGCGCGGTTTCGGCTATCAGGGCGGGGCCGGGCGGCCGAACTGGGAGCGCGGCCTGAACGCGCCGGGTTTCGGCGCGGACCGCAAGGCGGCGCTCAGCCAACCGGGCCCCTGGCTGGTGCGGCTGGGTGGCTTTGGCGAGATCCTGCCCTATGCCGACAACCGCATGACCCTGAACACGGCGCTCAAGGACAAGCATGGCCTGCCGACCCTGACCTTCAACGTCAGTCTCCGCGAGAACGAAATCGCAATGCGCAAGGACATGCGGCTGGCGGCCATGGAGATGCTGGAGGCCGCCGGCTTCAAGAACGTGGTGGGTGCCGACCAGGGCTATGGTCCCGGCCTCGGCATCCACGAGATGGGCACCGCCCGCATGGGCCGTGACCCCAAGACCTCGGTGCTGAATGCTCACAATCAGGTGCACGCGTGCAAAAACGTCTACGTCACCGACGGGGCGGCGATGACGTCGGCCTCCTGCGTGAACCCGTCGCTGACCTATATGGCCCTGACGGCGCGGGCCGTGGATCACGCGGTCAGTTCCAGAAGGAGGGGCGAGCTGTGAGGCGGTCCCGGATGTCAAACCTTCCTAGCCGTCGACAGGCTCTGTTCGGAGCAACTCTGTCCTTCGGCGCGCTCTGGACCACGTTCTCGCTACCGTCCGTCGCCATGGCCCAGACGACGCTGTCCTGGTCGCCAAAGGTGCTGACGCAGGCTCAGGCCCAGGTGCTCGAGGTGGCAGTCGACCTGATCATCCCAACCACCGATACGCCCGGCGCGCGGGAGGCCGGGGTTGCACGGTTCATCGACCGGGCCATGGGCAACTTCTATGATCCTGGCCAGGTCAGGACCATGCGCGACGGCCTCGACCGGATGCAGGCCGATGCGCTGTCGGGCTATGGAGTGGCGTTCATATTGCTGGATGCAGGCCGACAGACCGAACTCCTGACCCGCTACGACGCCGAAGCCACCCGGTTGCCCCTGACGCACTTTTTCGCGCTGATCCGGCAGGCGACCACCGTGGGGTTCTTCACCTCCGAAAC
>JANORH010000020.1:0-3393 GCA_031415215.1 Alphaproteobacteria bacterium
GCGGGTTCCGGGTCACCACCGAGAATCCCCGCGATGTCCGGCTGACGCGCGGCAAGCTGGTGAAGCTGAACTTCGGGGCCAGGATCCATCGTGTGGTCCGGGTTGAGCTTTCCGGCGCGGCGTTCGAGGCTGGCAGCACGGCGTTGCTGGCCACCTGGAACACCCAGATCGCGGCGCTGCCGGCCAGCCTGAAGGCGCGTCCGTCGATTGTCCGGATCGCCTATGGCGTCGGAGGCGATCCACCTGATCTGGTCAAGAAACGAACCGAAGCGGTCCGCAAGCTGATCGCGCAGGCCTGGAAGCAGTCGAAGGGCCAGTACACCCTCGTTGTCGAGATCGAGGGGCAACTGTGATGAACCGTCCGTCGATTGTAACTCGCAAAACAATGCTTCTTGGTGCGGCCAGCGGTGTCTGTCTGGTGCTGGCCGGGACCGTCCAGGCGCAGGCACCCGTACGGCCGAGAGAGCCGGTTGAACTGACCCGCGGCAAGCGGGTCGATCACAGCCGCGTCAGGACGCTGCCGATGGCACCGAACACCGAGCGCGAGGATCGGGTATCCGACCCTCCGGGCGGATCGGCGGTTATCTATCAGCAACAGCGGATCGTGCTCACCGATGCGCCGACGGCTCCACCGGAGCCCGTTCGCGTGACGCAAGAGGGCGTGCTCGACGGCACCAACTTCGAATCCGGCAGTGCCGTGCTGCTGGAAAAAGCCCGGCAAACTCTGATCGCGGTTGCTGAGCGCCTGAGGGGCAAGGCTGCGCTGCGGATCGAGGTCGTTGGTCATACCGACAACCAGCGGATCGCGCGGCGCCTGCTGCCGACCTACAGCAACAATCAGGTGCTGTCGGAAGCGCGTGCACAGGCTGTCATCGATTTCCTGCGCACGATGATCACCCTGACGGCGGATCAGGTCAGTGCCCTGGGCATGGGCGACACCCAGCCCGTGGGTGACAACGCGACCCCGGTCGGCATGGCCGCCAATCGGCGGACTGTGATCAGGGCAACCTATGAGCAGGTAGCCGAGGTGTCGCCGCCGCTGCTCCTGCCGAAAGTCGCCGTCTCGACCCTGGTCAGGGTCGGCGACTGTGAGCCGGCTGCCGGCCCCTCGAAACTGCCGTTCTCGATCAGCATTGATGGCCGCCCGCTGGACGCCGACAGCGCCCAGACCGAAGCCGACCGACAGCGCTGCGTGGACGTGGCGCTGGACCGGGCCGACATCCAGATCAAATACGATCCGCTGAACGTCGCTCCGGCGCTCAATATCTGGTCAGTGCCGGGCGCGATCGGTCGTGGCCGCGAGCTCACCTGGCGCACCTATGCCAACTATGCCTGGTGGCTCAAGAAATCCGAGATCCGGGTCTTCACGCGGGGCCAGCAGACCAGCGAGACGCCATTCGCCGTCGTGCCGGTCACCATCGGCGGCGACGCCAGGTGGACCCCGCCGGCCGAGGCGTCTGCCGAACTTGGCTATGTGCTGCGTGTCTATGATGACGCCGGGCACTTTGACGAAACCGCCGTCAAGACTGTCGATCTGCTGGACGTCGTCGATCCCGTCCATGAGGCCGATCGCATCCAGCGCGACGACATCTCCGGCTACGGCCAATCCAGTCGCAAGCTGGCCAACATCCCGGCCTCCGGCGGCTCTGTGACGATCAGTGGCGAGAACATCGCTGCCGGTGAGACGGTCACGGCACTCGGCATGGACGTCCCCGTCGACAAGAACGGCAAGTTCGTGGTCCGCCAGATCCTGCCCGCCGGCCCCCAGAAGGTCGCCGTCGCCGTCAGGCAGGCAGACGGCAAGGTCGCGACCTTCGAGCGCAACCTGACCATCGCCGACAAGGACTGGTTCTACATCGCGGTCGCTGACCTGACGGCGTCGGATGGCAAGACGACCGGCCCGGCCCAGATCGTCACGGGCGACACGGATCACTATGACAAGAGCACGTCGTTCGATGGTCGCCTGGCATTTTATCTGAAGGGCAAGATCCTCGGGAAGTATCTGCTGACCGCCAGCGCTGATACGCGCGAACAGCCGCTCAAGAACCTGTTTTCCAACTTCGATTCCAAGGACCCGTCCTATCTGCTGCGGCGCATCGATCCGGATCGCTACTATCCGGTCTATGGGGATGACAGCACTGCGGTCGACGACGCACCGACCCAGGGCAAATTCTATGTTCGCATCGAGCGTGAGAACGCCTCGGTCATGTGGGGCAGCTTCCAGACCTCATGGACCGGCACCGAACTGACCCAGTACAGCCGTGGCCTCTATGGCGCAGATCTGGTCTGGAACTCGAAGGGCACGACGGACCAGGGCGACCGCCGCACCACGGTCGAGGCCTTCGCCGCCGAACCGGGCACGCTGCAGTCCCGCGAGGAATTCCGCGGCACCGGCGGGTCGCAGTTCTATCTGCGCCGTCAGGACGTCACCCAGGGCTCGGAGCGCTTGTGGGCGGAAGTTCGTGACCGCGACTCGGGTATTGTGCTGCAGCGCACCTTGCTGGCCCCGTCGCAGGACTACGACATCAACTACCTGCAGGGTCGTCTGACCCTGCGCTCGCCCCTGCCCATCGTGGCGGACGGCAGCGGCCTGGTTCAGACCTCCAGTCTCGACGGTAACCCGGTCTATCTGGTGGCGACCTATGAATATGTGCCGGGCCTCAGCCGGGTGCAGGGCAGCACGCTGGGCGTTCGCGCCAGCCATTGGGTGACAGGCGGCTTCCGCATCGGCGGCACCGTCTATCACCAGGGCGACGGTGGATCGGCCCAGGACCTCAGGGGTCTGGACATGACGCTCCGCTACAAGCCCGGCACCTGGATCAAGGGCGAGTTCGCCCGGTCGGAAGGTCGCGGCAACGGCGACCTGAGCTCGCTGACCGGCGGTTTCGACTTCACCGAGAACCAGACGAACGACGCCGAGGCCGAGGCCTATCGCTTTGATGTGGCGGTCGACCTGTCCGACCTGAACGACACCCTCAAGGGCCGCCTCACCGGCTATGTTCAGGATCGCCAGCGCGGCTTCTCCGCCCCCGGTCTGGTGACCCCGGGGGGCGAGGCCCTGCGTCAGGCCGGGTTCGCGGCCGTGATCCCGGTTGCTCACCTTGCGGAGGTTGCCGTGAAAGTGGACGACCGCAATTCCACCAGTCAGAGCGCTGATTCCCAGGAAATCGCCGTCCGCTACAAGCTGAACGCCGAGTTGGGCGTGTCGGCCGGCGTGCGGCGCGATGACCGCAGTTCGTCGACCGGACCCGGCACGATCTTCAACGCCAGTCCTTTCCTCTCCCGCGAGGGCGAACGTACGGACGCCATCCTGCGCTTTGACTACCGGCCGCTTGCGGCAGGTCAGGCCAAGGCGATGGTCGGCGACCCCGTTAGCCCGACGGCCGCGCCCGG
>JANORH010000021.1:0-6078 GCA_031415215.1 Alphaproteobacteria bacterium
TGATGATCGAACACGGCGTGAAGCGCGCGATCAACGTGCTGATTACTTTTGGGGGTGGCCGCTGGGGTGTGCTTGAGGTCGACAGCTCGTCTGCCGGAGAATTTGAAGCTGCAGATCTCGCGTTTCTTCAGGGTCTCGCCAATTTCATAGGTGTGGCGCTTGATCGGCAGGTCGCCGAGGACCGACTTTCAGAGGCCCTCGATTATCAGAAGATACTTGTTCAGGAAGCCAGCCACCGCGTCAAAAACAACCTGACAATCCTCTCCAGCTTGCTCAAGATGAAGGCAAGATCGAGCAAGACGACGCAAGAAGCCGTTGCACTAGGTGACGCATCGGACCGCGTGATCGCGGTAGCCCGGACCCACGATCGGCTGTGGCGGGAGGCTGGCGGCGATACAATCGACCTTGGCGTTCTTCTTGTGGATCTGTGCAAAACACTCGGGGAACAGCTCGAACTTATCGACATAGAGTGCACGGCTGAAGTGGTCGAAGTGTTGCCTGATCGCGCCGCATCATTTGCGCTTTTGGTAACCGAGTTGGTCACCAATGCCGCCAAGCATGCCTATGGTGCGGATGGCGGCATCGTTCATGTTCGATTGACGAACGACAGCGAAGGCCGATTGCTGGAAGTCAGCGACGAGGGTGTGGGCTTCGGGTCAAGCTTCAGTATTGAAACGGCTGGCGAAGAGAGCCTTGGAATGAACCTGATACAAGCCCTGACCCAGAGTTTGACCGGCAAGGTCGAGATCGTTCGTGGACAGGGCGCGACGTTCCGGATCAGATTTTAATCCGACATTGAGCGGCCCTTGGCCGATCCTCTCGCCATGGCGGGGTTTCCGATTTACGGAGACGCCATGCGCATTTTCCTGTTCGCCATTCTCGGTCTGGTTTCGCTGTTCGCCACGGTCGCCGTCGCCGCAGATTTGCTGAGCCGCTTTCAGAAGCCGCGCGGGGCCATGATCGACGTGGGCGGCCGCACTCTACGGCTGGTTTGCGAGGGGCCGAAATCTGACCAGCCTGTGACCTGGATGGAAGCGGGTGCATTCAGTGGCGCAGCGGATTTCGCCGCGTTGCAGCAGAAGCTGGCGGCGAAGGGCCTACGATCCTGCGCCTACGACCGCGCCGGGATGGGCTACTCCGATCCAGGTCCGATGCCGCGCGACGGCAATGCCATCGTCAAGGACCTTGGCGCGTTGATCGCTGCGTCGGGGGAGCGCGGGCCGTTCATCCTGATGGGTCACTCCATGGCAGGGCTCTATCTGCGGCAGTTTGCGGTGCAGAACCCGGACAAGGTGGCGGGGCTGGTGCTGCTGGACGCCGTGACGCCGGAGATGATCGGGTTGCCGGGTGCCGATGTGTTCGTGAACCGCATGACCACCCTGGCGCGGCTGGGGTCGATCGCCGGGAGCCTGGGCCTGACCAAGCCGTTTTACCTGATGGGCGATCGTGTCGGGCTGCCGACGGAGGGGCGTGCCGAGAAGCGGCGGGGGTTCATCAACGGCCGCCAGAGCCGCGCAGCCTATGCCGAAGTGGTGAGCTGGCGGGCAGCAGGGGAGCAGGCGCTGGTTGCGGGGACGCTGCTTCCGGCCTGGCCAGTTGCCGTGGTCACGGCCGGCCCGCCGTCACCCCAGATGGATGTCTGGAACGAGGTGCGTCACGCCCCGGCGCGCGAGTCACGTGCGGGCTTCATCGACAACGTGGACGCCGCCAGTCACACGACCATGCTGGGCCTGACCTATGGCGACCGCGTTGTGGCGGGCCTGGAGAAGGTGCTGACTTCGCTGAGTGCTACATCCGCTCCGGGACGCTGATCCCCAACAAATCCAGGGTCAGCTCCAGTTGACTGAGCGTCGTGGCCGCCAGCGTCAGGCGCGAGGACCGGATGGCGGGTTCCGCAGACAGCATCGGGCAGGCGGCGTAGAACTTCGAAAAGGCCTGTGACAGCCGGTAGGCGTGTTCGGCCAGCGCATTGGGGGCCTTCTTGTCGTAGGCCTCGGTCAGCGCGCCATCGAAGGCGTCAAGCGTCAGCACCAGGTCACGCTCGGCGGGTTCGGCGATGGTGATCACGCCCTGTCCGAACCCCTCGGCAGCGGCGCGGCGTAGCAGGCTTTTCACCCGCACCGCCTGATAGAGCAGATAGGGGCCGGTTTTCCCCTCGAAGCTGGTGAAACGGTCGAGGTCGAAGACATAGGAGGTACCGCGGAAGTTCTGCAGGTCGGCGAACTTCAGGGCTGCGACCGCCACCTTGCCGGCGATATCCTCGAACTCGGCCGGGGCCATGTTTTCGCCGAGGCCAGCCTCGGACAGGCGTTCGCGGGCCTTGGTCCGGGTCATCTCGATCAGGTCGTTCAGTTTCAGCACGCCGCCCTCGCGGGTCTTGAAGGGCTTGCCGTCGGTGCCGTTCATGGTGCCGAAACCGATGTGCTCCAGCTGCCCATCGTCGGCATAGCCCGCTTGATACGCGGCGCGGAACACGATCTCGAAGTGGTCGGCCTGACGCTGGTCGACGCAGTAAATCACCAGATGCGGGTCGAACGCCTGCTTGCGGTCGAGGATGGTGGCCAGATCGGTGGTGCCATACATGGCCGAGCCTTCGGACGACACCACCAGCAAGGGGGGCAACTCGCGCTTGTCGCCTTGTCGGGTGACCCGGATGATACGCGCGCCCTGGTCGTCGACCAGCAGGCCCTTGGCATCCAGTTCGGCGACCATGGGGGCGATCAGGTGCTCGACGTCGCTCTCGCCCTTCCACCAGTCGAAGCCGATGCCCAGCGCTTGGAAGTCGCGTTCCAGCGCCACCTGGGTCACGGCGCGGAACCGCTCCCACAGGGCGTAGTAGCCCGCCCGTTTCGACTGCAGGCCCATGGTGATCTTGCGTGCGCGATCGCGGTAATCAGTGTCGGCTTTTCCCTTGGCCGCAGCCTCGGGATAGAGGCGGTCGAGGTCGGCCAGGGTGACGCTGTCCAGCGGCGACAGGTCGGTGGGCGATACGCCGGCGGCGTTGCCAGCCTCGACCAAGGCCTGGATCGCCGGAACCTCGTCCATCACCGCGCCGATCAGCAGGCCCATCTGATAGCCCCAGTCGCCGAAGTGGGCGTCGCCGACCACCTCGTCACCCCGGAACCGGTAGATCCGCTTGATGCTCTCACCGATGATCGAGGCGCGCAGGTGGCCCACGTGCATCGGCTTGGCGACATTGGGGCCGCCGTAGTCAACGATCACCCGGCGCGGCTCAGCCACCGTCTCGGCACCCAGGCGCGGATCGGCCGCGATGGCGTTGGCCCGGTCCGACAGCGTGGCGTCGGCAATCTTCAGGTTGATGAACCCGGGCCCGGCGATCTGGACGCCGGCCAGACGTGGATCTGCCGCCAGAAACTCCGCCACCTCTGCAGCAATCTCGCCCGGCTTCCTGCCCAGCCGCTTTGCGGCGGCGAGCGCGCCGTTTGACTGGAAGTCCGCCAGGTCAGGGCGATCAGATGACGTCACCCTCCCCAGTTCGGGAGGCGCGCCAATGGCGGCGAAGGCGGCTTCCACCGCCTCGCCCAGCGCCCGCTTGAGATCGGTCATGGGTTGGGCGTGTTGCTCGCCTGACCGACGTTCAGCCGAAAGCGTTTGCCCTCGCGGTTGAAAGCGGCCATCTGCGGCGTCACGTCAAAGCCGATCAGCACCTCGAAGTTGGACCCTGAGGTGGTGACCGCGGCGCGGGGTATAACGATCTGGCTGATGTTCTCCGTCAGATATACCCGGTCCTGGCCTTCGGGGAAGGTGACGGGCAGGTCGAAGAACTCCTTGGCGATCACGGTGCGATTGCGGTCGGTGACGGCGACCCAGTAGCGATAGGTCTTGTTGTTACCCTCGGCCTGGGGGCCCTTGCCCAGTTCGAACAGCACCTCGACGGTCACTTTGATCGGCTCGTCGTCCTTGTAGGCGCAGCCGGCGGAGATACCCTGGATCTCGCCCGACCAGCCGACGGCGGCGGAAGCTTCGCGGTTGTCCTTGAATTCGATGAACCGCGAGGCGTCATAGAGTGATTTCACATAGGGGCAGGGGCCGGCATTTCGCAGCGCCTGCAGTGGAGCCTGGTTGTCGCCCCACTCCTCGCGCTGCTTGCGCTTCTTCGACGCCTCTTCCTGCTGCTTGCGCTGATCGGCCTCGGGGTCGCGGCGACCTTGCGCATAGGACAGGGTGGGCACGGCGGTGAGCGCCGCGAGCACAGCGGAAACGAGCAGGAAATGACGGCGCATGACAGGCGTCCAGATAGGAAGGGCCGCGAGGACGTCGCGGATTCAAGGCCTAAGTACAGCCTGACGATTGCGGCTGCAACGCGGCCCGAACGCCTGCCCGCTGTGGGCAGGCGTTCAGAGGCAGAAATGAGCCAGTTGGGCGGCTGGCGGATGTCGCCTCCGCAGCTTAAGTTCCGGCCCATGACCCAACGCCCCCTGATCACAGTCCTGCTCGCCAGTCCGCGCGGCTTTTGCGCCGGGGTGGACCGGGCGATCCAGATCGTGGAGCGAGCGATCGCCAAGTATGGCGCGCCGGTCTATGTGCGCCACGAGATCGTCCACAACCGCCATGTGGTCGACCGGCTGAAGGCGCTGGGGGCGATCTTCGTCGAGGAACTGGACGAGTGCCCGACGGATCGTCCGGTGGTGTTCTCCGCCCACGGTGTGCCGAAATCGGTGCCGGCAGAGGCCAAGGGCCGCAAGATGCTCTACCTCGACGCCACCTGTCCGCTGGTCTCCAAGGTGCATGTCGAGGCCGAGCGCCACCATGACGCCGGGCGCGAGATCGTGCTGATCGGCCACGCTGGCCATCCCGAGGTGGTGGGCACCATGGGTCAGTTGCCGGACGGTGCCGTCATGCTGATCGAAACCGTCGAGGACGTCCGCACCTATCAGCCCCGCGATCCGGCCAATGTGGCCTTCGTCACCCAGACCACGCTTTCGGTCGACGACACCGCCGAGATCGTGGCCGCGCTGCGCGCCCGGTTCCCGGCCATCGCCCAGCCGCACAAGGAAGACATCTGCTACGCCACCACCAATCGGCAGGAGGCGGTCAAGACTATCGCCACACGCGCCGAGGTGCTTCTGGTGCTGGGCAGCGCCAACTCCTCCAATTCGGTGAGATTGGCCGAGGTGGGGCTGCGGTCCGGAGCCAGGGCCCACCTCATCGATGACGCCCAGGGTCTCGATTTCGACTGGATCGAGGGGGCCAAGGTCGTCGGTGTCACCGCTGGCGCGTCTGCGCCCGAGGTGCTGGTCCAGGGCGTGATCGACCGCCTGTCCGAACGCTTCGAGGTGACCGTCGAAGAGGTCGACGCCGCGCGCGAGACGGTGGTGTTCAAGCTGCCGAAAGTGCTGGCGGGTGCCGATGACCGCTGATTTCCAGCCGACCCTGCAGGATGAGTCCCTGCTCATGCGACCCCTGACATCGGGCGACTGGGATGCGATCTATGCCGTGGCGTCGGACCCGAAGGTGTGGGCGATCCACCCGGCGAACGACCGGTGGCAGGCGGCGGTGTTCCGGACGTTCTTCGACGAAGCGATGGCCTCTGGCGGGGCGCTGGTGGCGATCGACCAGGCCAGCGGGGCGATCATCGGCAGCTCGCGCTATGACCTGACCTGGTGCCAGCCGGGCGAGGTGGAGATCGGCTGGACGTTCCTGGCCCGCAGCCATTGGGGCGGGAGCACCAACCGGGCCATGAAGCGGCTGATGGTCAATCACGCGCTGAAGTGCTTCGACGTCGTGATCTTCCGCATCGCCGACACCAACCTGCGATCGCGGCGGGCCATGGAGAAGATCGGCGGCTGGCTGACCGCGCGACAGCAGGTAATGCCGATGGGCGATCGCCAGGTCGTGCACCTGATCTATATGATCGACGCGCCGCTGGCTTAGACCGCCGCCGTCCCGCTTCCGCGTTTACCGCCCCTTCGGCGGGGTGGCCGGGTTGAGAAAATCGGTCGCTTCGAAGCCCTTCGGTGCCGCGACCTCGACGATGGCTTCCGGGCGGTTGTCGTATTCCATGCGGAGTGCGCGGGTGATGACGGCGTGCATGGCGTAGAGGGTGGTGATGTAGGT
>JANORH010000022.1:0-4623 GCA_031415215.1 Alphaproteobacteria bacterium
CTGGCGGATAGATGCGGATATTGAAACGATCCACGCCCACCACGCGTCGCGTTGCTCAAGTGCAGCCCGATCAGGTTTTGCTCATGATCGGGCGGTAGCTGGATGATCTGATTGGGTTATCGTCCTGTGACGACTTTGATACAGTATCGTGTCGCAACCAGAGTTTGCTGCAGCATCGATCAGCAGCAACGCCAACGCGGACGTCAAGCGACCGGTGCCGACGAAGTTTCGGCGCTTGGCCGCACGCCGCCTTAGGGCCGGCAGGCCGGCGCCTGTCGGACGGCGACGTCCGAGATCGTACGGAAGCGCGATTCCAGGTTGTCGACGACCTCGGAGTTGGTGCTGCGCGCCAGAACCTCTTTGTTGAGATAGCGCGAGGTCGTCGTGTAGTTGAAACTTCCGAACCACGCCGAGCGCTGGCCGCCGTCATCAATGACCACGAACTTGGCGTGCATCGGCAGGCCCTCGACGTCGCAGTAACGGCGGATGTTGACGCCGGCACGGTCGAGCTCCTTGAAGACGCCCTTGGGGACACGGCGTGCGGTGTCGTGGACGACGAGGTCGATTTCCGCGCCGCGTTCGGCCGCTTTCGCCAGCTGCCGGGCGAAGGGACCCTGGTCCATGTGTGATATGGCGGCCTGGACGCGATCTCCGGGCCCGAGCTGCGCGACGCGCCGATCCACGATGTCCGGGCGCAGACGCGGGAAATAATAGAGCCGGGCGTCTTCAAACTTCCGGGCGCGATTCATGCCCCGGTCAAAACGCGAGATGCGTTTGCCTTTCCAGAGTCTCTCGGCCTGACGATGCAGGGACTGGGCGACTTCTGGCTCCCGGAACGCGACCAACAGGTTCTGGCCGCGATCCTGATCCCCGATGTCAGCCAGCAGTTTGAGGTCTGGCGTTTCATCGCCTGAAGGATTGAACGACCCGATCATCGATTCCGGTTCCGGACCGGTAAAGGTGTAGATCTTGGCGTGCAGGTTCGAGAGCCCGAACCAGGATTTCTGCAGGCGCAGACCCTCGCCCAGACCGGCGCGAAGTGTCGCGACCACGGCCGAATTCGCGCCGCTCTTGCGCGGTGTGCCCTCGATGCGAATCCTGACCTTGACGCCGCGCTTCTGAGCGGCGACCAGACTCTCGGCCAGGTCCAGATCACGGAAATAGTAGGTCGCCCAGATGATTTCACTGCCGGCCGGTGCAGCCTCCACCTTGGCCTTCAGAACATCGCGCAGCGCGCGCGGAGGCAGGTCGGGTCCGCCGTAGTAAACTTCCGTTAGCGGACGTACGACCGTGGAGGTGACGGCAAGAGCGTCAACCTTCGGTACCGTTTCGCTTTCCAGCCACATAGCCTGTCTCGAGACCCGCCAAAGGTCAGCATCATCCGGATCGACCATAGCCGGTGTGCTGACGGAAATGCAATTTATCGGGTCATGCTGTGCCCGGACTTTGTGACAAGGCCATGCACGAACGGCGCCAGTTGGAAGAATCTGCCCCGGCTTGACGGCTCTGCCCATCGACAAGGGTGGATCATGCCGGGTAAATGCCCGCGAGATGCACGCACGGCCCTCCTGAGTTCAGGCCTGGGGTCGCGTTTCGGTGTGCTTGTGAGAGACGACGATGGCGCTGCCAGAGCGGCAAGGACTTTACGATCCGGCGAACGAGCACGATTCGTGCGGCGTGGGCTTTGTGGCGAATATCAAAGGCCGCAAATCCCATGAAGTGGTGCGTTCGGGCCTGCAGATCCTGTTGAACATCGACCATCGCGGCGCGGTGGGCGCGGACCCTCTGGTGGGCGACGGCGCCGGCATTCTGATCCAGATACCCGACGGTCTTTACCGCGCCTGGGCTACAGAGGCCGAAGTCGAGCTGCCGCCCGCCGGTGAGTATGCGGTCGCCATGTGCTTCTTGCCGCAGGACCCGCTGAGCCGTGCCGCGGCTCTGGAACAGTTCGAACACTACCTGAAGGTCGAGAAGCAGCCATTGCTGGGCTGGCGCGATGTTCCCATCGACCCGACAGGCCTTGGCGAGGCCGTGCTGGCCTCCATGCCTGTGGTCCGGCAGGCCTTCATCGGCCGAGGTCCGAACGTGAAGGACCAGGACGGCCACGAACGCAAGCTGCTGGCGGTGCGCAAGCAGTTCCAGAACCCGTTGGCCGATCTGGCAGCCAAGCGCGGCCTTCCGGACCTCGCCAACGTCTACATGCCGTCATTCTCGACGCGCACTGTGGTCTACAAGGGCCTGTTGCTGGCCGGCCAGGTGGGGACGTTCTACACGGACCTGGCGGATGAGCGCTGCACCTCGGCCCTGGCGCTGGTGCACCAGCGGTTTTCCACCAACACCTTTCCGTCGTGGAAACTGGCTCACCCCTATCGGTTCATCGCCCATAACGGCGAGATCAACACGGTTCGCGGCAATGTGAACTGGATGAATGCGCGCCGCCGCTCGCTGGAAAGCGACCTGATCGGCCCGGACCTCAACAAGATGTGGCCGCTGATCCCGCACGGTCAGTCCGACACCGCCTGCCTGGACAACGCCCTTGAGCTGCTGGTGGCCGGCGGCATCCCGCTGGCTCAGGCCGTGATGATGCTGATCCCGGAGGCCTGGGCCGGCAATCCGCTGATGGATGCCAAGCGCAAGGCCTTCTACGAATATCATGCCGCGCTGATGGAGCCGTGGGACGGCCCTGCCGCCGTAGCCTTTACCGACGGCCGCCAGATCGGTGCCACCCTCGACCGCAACGGTCTGCGCCCCGCCCGGTTTGTGATCACTGACGAGGACCATGTGATCATGGCATCAGAGGTCGGCGTGCTCGACGTGCCGGAGGCCCGGATCGTCCGCAAATGGCGCCTCCAGCCCGGCAAGATGCTGCTCATCGATATGGAAGAAGGGCGCATCATCGAGGACGAGGAGATCAAGCGCACCCTCGCCGAGGCCGAGCCCTATGAAGAATGGCTTGCCGAGACCCAGTTCAAGCTGGAAGAGCTGTCGATGGACGGCGTCGTGGGCGACGCGGTGACCAACGACCCCGAGACCCTGCTGGATCGCCAGCAGGCGTTTGGCTACACACAGGAAGATCTGCAGTTCTTCCTGGAGCCGATGGGTCGCGACGGGGATGATCCCCTCGGTTCGATGGGCTTCGATACGCCAATAGCGGTGCTCTCGCAGCGGCCCAAGCTGATCTACGAATACTTCAAGCAGAACTTCGCCCAGGTCACCAATCCGCCCATCGACCCGATCCGCGAGGAATTGGTCATGAGCCTGGTCTCGATGATCGGCCCACGCCCCAACCTGCTCGGGCGCAACGCCGGCACACACAAGCGTCTTGAGGTCGCCCAGCCGATCCTGACCGATGAGGATCTGGCCAAGATCCGGGCTGTGCACGAGCTGCTGGACGGCGCCTTCCGCACCACAACACTGGACGCAACCTGGGCGGCCGACGAGGGCGCTGCCGGTCTGGACGCCGCTATCGAGCGGCTGTGCCATGAGGCCACTGACGCGGTGCTGGCCGACGCCAACATCCTGATCCTCTCGGACCGCGGTGTCTCAGCCGACCGCGTCCCGATCCCGGCGGCTTTGGCCACCGCAGCCGTGCACCACCATCTGATCCGGCAGGGCCTGCGCATGCAGACCGGCCTGGTGGTGGAGACCGGCGAAGCCCGTGAAGTGCACCACTTCTGTGTGCTGGCAGGCTATGGTGCCGAGGCGGTGAACCCCTATCTGGCGTTCCAGACCCTGGAGCAACTGCGGGTCCGCAACGGGTTTGCGCTGTCGGCCTATGAGGTTCGCAAAAACTACATCAAGGCGGTCGGCAAAGGGATCATGAAAGTGATGTCCAAGATGGGCATCTCTACCTACCAGTCCTACTGCGGGGCCCAGATCTTTGACGCCGTGGGCCTGTCATCTGATCTGATCGCGCGGTTCTTTACCGGCACGGCGTCGACCATCGAAGGCATCGGCCTGCTGCAGGTCGCCGAGGAAAGCGTCCGCCGTCACCGCGATGCCTATGGCGACAACCCGATCTATCAGACCATGCTGGACGTGGGCGGCCAGTACGCCTGGCGCCTGCGCGGAGAGACCCACGCCTGGACTCCGGACACCATCTCGGGCCTGCAGCATGCCGTGCGTGGCAATCTGCCCGAGGCCTATCAGCGGTTCGCAAAAGAAATCAACGAACAGGGCGAGCGGCTGCTGACCATTCGCGGTCTGATGCGGTTCAAGACCGGCGAGGCCGTGCCGCTGGACGAGGTTGAGCCCGCGTCCGAGATCGTCAAGCGCTTCTCTACCGGCGCCATGTCGTTCGGTTCGATCAGCCGCGAGGCTCACACCACCTTGGCCATCGCCATGAACCGGATCGGCGGGCGTTCAAACACCGGCGAGGGCGGCGAGGAACCGGATCGGTTTGTGCCCCTGCCCAACGGCGATTCCATGCGCTCGGCTATCAAGCAGGTGGCCTCGGGTCGCTTCGGAGTCACGACCGAATATCTGGTCAATGCCGACGATATCCAGATCAAGATGGCCCAGGGTGCCAAGCCCGGCGAGGGCGGCCAGCTGCCCGGCTACAAGGTCGATGCCAATATCGCCCGCGTCCGCCACTCCACCCCAGGCGTGGGCTTGATCAGCCCA